>MVZB01000267.1 GCA_002068205.1 candidate division BRC1 bacterium ADurb.BinA292 | reverse complement strand
AGCACCGCTGCTCAGCAGGGAAGGCGCCGAGGACCTGCGTGGCATGGTTGCCACAGCCGCTCCAGGTCACCTTCTTGCACTTCGGGCACATCGCGGGGCTACACACAACTGCTCCTATAGGGGGAGGGGGTATATTGGGAATACCTGAACTATACCCACCCGGGGTATCTTATGCAAGGAGGACCCATGCACTACGGACACGAGGTGCTTGACGATCTGCGCCCGCAAACCCGTGAGCTTCGCCAGCTGATACCCGATGTCTACAAGGGTTTCGGCGCCTTGCACTCCGCGGCTTTCGCCGACGGCGCGCTGGACTCGAAGATGAAAGAGCTGATCGCGCTCGCCATTGCCGTCAGCACCCAGTGCGACGGGTGTATCGCCTCGCATGCCAGAGCTGCGGTGAAGCAGGGCGCGACCCTTGAGGAGGCCGCGGATGCCATCGGTGTCACGATCCTGATGGGCGGTGGCCCAGCGTCGATCTACGCCCCGCGCGCCTACGCCGCATTCGTCGAGTTCTACGAGCAGATCCACAGCGCGCCGGATGCCTGAGGGCGGCGGATGACCCGGCGGGGTAGTTTTGCGTGGTGCGACTGGACGTTCTGACGACGATCACGCCGGCTTACCAGCAGTTGCTCGATGACTGGACGCTCCCCTCGCTGAGGCGTCTCCGTAACGGTCATGTGCGTGTGGTGGTCGATCGGCTGGCCGCGCAGACGCCCGGTGAAGCCGGAGACGAGGCCGGCGCCGAACAGGTGCGCCGCATCGATCAGTTTGCGCCAGCCCAGGGCCGCCTTGCGGTCGTCCTCGCCCGACTCGAGCGGGTTGGCGTAGATCCCGAGGGCGCTGATCACAACATCGGCATCGCCGATCGCGGCCTTCACGGACGCCGCCAGTTTCTTCAGATCGAGGTCGACCACGCCGGCGTTGAAAGTGAGCTGGAGGCTTTCGAAGCCGTGCGGCAGGATCGCGCGGATGTAGCCGGCGACATCGCGCTGCATCCCGTTGACCAGCGTGCCGATGCGGATATCGAGCTGCGGATTGGATGATTTTTTCCCAGGCATGGTGGTCGCATTCCCCCACATTCAAAAATCCGGCCCTCGTCCGGTCGCGCTATTTCTTCTCGAAAGCGGCATCGAACGCCACCTTGGACGGGGCGAAGTCGAGACGCCGGGTGAAGGCGCAGCTCTCGGCCGCACCGTGTTCGCGGTCCATGCCGCTATCCTCCCATTCAATCGAGAGCGGGCCGCTGTAGCCGACGTCGTTGAGCGCGCGGATGATCGGTTCGAACTGGATATTGCCGCGGCCGAGCGAGCGGAAATCCCAGTAGCGGTTGGGGTTGCCGAATGCCAGATGCCCGCCGAAGACGCCCGAGCGCGCCGGCGCCGGCGACCAGGCCACGTCCTTCATGTGGACATGCCAGATGCGGTCGCCGAATTCACGAATGAACGCGACGTAATCGACCCCCTGATAGCCGAGGTGGCTGGGGTCGTAGTTGAAGCCGAAGGCGGGGTGATGCTCGACGGCGTCGAGTGCGCGGTGGGCGCTGACGATGTCGAAGGCGATTTCGGTGGGGTGGACCTCGAGGGCGAACTTGACGCCGAGCTTATCGAATTCGTCGAGGATCGGCTTCCAGCGCTTGCCGAAATCCCTGTAGCCGGCGTCGATCATCGCGTCGGGCGTCGGCGGGAAGGCATAGAGCAGATGCCAGATCGAGGAACCGGTGAAGCCATTGACGATGTTCACGCCCAGCTTCCGGGCGGCCTTCGCCGTGGCGATCATCTCCCGGGCGGCGCGTTTGCGGACGCCCTCGGCGTCCCCGTCGCCCCATACATGCGGCGGCAGGATTGCCTTGTGGCGCTGGTCGATCCGATCGCAGACCGCCTGGCCGACGAGGTGGTTGGAGATGGCGAAGAGCTGGAGACCATGGCGGTCGAGGAGCTTGCGGCGCTCGGCGCAGTATTTTCCATCGCGGTTGGCCCGGGCGACTTCGAAGTGATCGCCCCAGCAGGCGAGCTCGAGGCCGTCGTAGCCGAAGGCCCGAGCCTTCTCGCACAGCGTCGCAAGGGGCAGATCGGCCCACTGGCCGGTGAACAGCGTGACGGGTCGTGGCATGACACTACCTCCTCGGGTTCATTCCCGCGCGGGATTTCCTGAGCCATCGGCGAACAGGCCGTCGCCCGTTGCTCTCCGCGCGCCGCGCTAGCCGCGCTCCACCCGCTGCCAGGCCGCCATCACGGCCTCGCGGCAGCGGCTGACGGAGGCGACGGGCCGGTCGACATCGCCTTCGTATTCCAGAATGACCGGGCCTTGAAAGTCGGCCTCGCGCAGCACGCGGAACAAGCCGTCGACGTCGAGGTTGCCCTCGCCGGCGACGACGTCCTCGGGCTTGCGGTCACGGCCGAAAGCGAAATCCTTCACGTGAACCAGGTAGAGCCGGTCGGCCAGTTCGCGGGCGAGGGCGACCGGATCCTCGCCCGCATCGAGGGCCCAGGCGGTGTCGAGACAGAGGCCGATCGCGGGGGCGGCGTGCGCACAGATGTGGCGGAGGATCTGGCCCGACCCGAGCCAATGCCGGCCGCCGTGGTTGTGGATGCCGAGGCGGAGGTTGAACTCACCGCCGAGCCGCTCGCCGGTCTTGAGCGAGTCGGGCATGTTCGCGAGGCCGAAATCGACGCTGATCGCGCGGATGCCCGCCTGGCGGGCGAGTTCGCAGAGCGCGCGCTCGGACGGCTCGTCGTTGGTGAATCGCTCGACGCCGAGGCTGACGACTTCGACGCCGCACTCACCAAACTCATCGATGGCGGCGCGGGCGGCATCGACCTCGCGCAGCGGCGCATGAACGCCGCACAGTTCGATGCGCCGCAGGCCGCAGTCGCGCACCATCCTGGCGACTTCCCGGTTATCCTTGAAGTTGCGGAAACAGTAGCTCTGGACGGCGATTTGCTGTTCGAGATGCATTGGGGGGCTTGTTCCTCATTGAGAGAAAATCCGGTATTCGAATTTCGAATTTCGATATTCGAATTTTCTCCCTTATTCCGCCATCTTGACCCATTTCGCGCCGGCGCGGGCGCTCTTGACGACCGCCTCGATGAACGCCATGCCGCGCACGCCGTCATCAACGGTCGGAAAATCCAGCGCCAGCGGATCGGGTTTCCTGCCGGCGAGTCGCGCGCCCAACGCCTCGGCGTAATTGCAATAGAGGTTCGCGAACGCCTCGATGAATCCCTCCGGATGGCCGGCCGGCAGCCGGCAGGCGCGCCGGGCGCGCCTGGAGAGATAGCCCTGGCCCGACCGGATGAGCTGGCGCGGCCCATCGGGCCGCTTCAGAATCAGCGTGTTGGGTTCCTCCTGGCGCCATTGCAGGCCGCCTTTCTCGCCCCAGATGCGGATATTGAGGCCGTTTTCCTCATCGATCGCGATCTGACTGGCGTGGAGGATGCCGCGCGCGCCCCCCTGGTAGCGGATCAACACGTTGCCGTCGTCGTCGAGCTTGCGCCCCTTGACGAACGTCGTCAGCTCGGCGCACAGGGAGTCGATCCGCAGGCCGGTGATGTATTCGGCGAGGCTTTCGGCGTGGGTGCCGATGTCGCCCATGCAGCCGGCGGCGCCCGAGCGCGCCGGGTCGGTGCGCCACGCGGCCTGTTTCTGGCCGGTCGCCTCGATCAACTCATGCAGCCAGCCCTGGGGGTATTCGACGACGATCTTGCGGATCGCGCCGAGTTTGCCGCCGCGCGCCAGCTCGCGCGCCTCCTTGACCATCGGGTAGCCGGTGTAGTTGTGGGTCAAGCCGAACAGCAGGCCGGTCCTGTCGACCAGCGTTTTCAGCTTGCGGGCTTCAGCCAGACTGAACGTCATCGGCTTGTCGCACATGACGTGGAAGCCGGCCTTGAGCGCCGCCGCGGCCGGCGCGTAATGCAGGTGATTGGGCGTGACGATCACGACGAAGTCCATCCGGTCGCCCTCGGGGCGGCGGCGCTCGCGCTCAAGCATCTCGGCATAGCTGTCGTAAACCCGGTCGGCCGGCAGGTAGAGTTCGGCGCCGGAAGCCTTGGAACGCCTGGGGTCGCTGCTGAACGCGCCGCAGACCAGTTCGATCTGGCCGTCGAGCGCCGCCGCCATCCGGTGCACCTTGCCGATCGCCGATCCCTGTCCGCCGCCGACCATGCCCATGCGGATCTTGCGACTCATCGACCTGCACTCCAATCGCTGAAATTAAGCTGGGTGAAGCGTGCGGGTAAATCCGAACAAACGTCCCGCCATAGATACGGTTCGAACGGGAGAATGTAAATAAGATTCTCGGTTCCGGCGGCGCGTGGCAGGGGCATCCTGCCCGGGGTTGCGGAACACGAGCTGGAAGCCCGAAGAGCGGAGGGCGGGATCGAGACAAATTGCGCGCGGGCGTCGGCGGGAAACGCGGCGGGCATGG
>MVZB01000266.1 GCA_002068205.1 candidate division BRC1 bacterium ADurb.BinA292 | reverse complement strand
GGTTGAAGACCGCCCAGCAGCCCAGCGCCGTGCCGACCGCCAGCAGCGCCGGGTGGGTCCACGTCCAGCCGGGCATTTTGATCCATAGCGGCCGACCGCCCAGCAATTCCAGGAAAAGGTTCGCCGTCGCCAGCAGCCGCGGCTTCTCGATCCACGCGATCGGTTTGCTCCCCGCCATGCTGGCGATCAGGATCAGGAACGCCCCGTGCACCGCCACCGGCACGGCCAGCGCCAGCCACAGCCCCCGCCGGGTGTCGCGCCGCAGCGGGCCGATCAGCGCCAGCGCCAGCAGGATGCCCGCCCAGAACAGCAGCAACAGGTGATTCCATGCGCCGGCCAGCGCCCCCACCGCCCCCAGCGCGAGATACGACGGCGCGTCCTTGCGCCGCAGCGCCAGCAGCGTCAACCACAGCCCGGCGACGATGAACAGGTCCACCCCGGCGTACGGCCGCGCGTAGCGCCCGAAGTAAATCACCGTCGGGTGCAGGCCCCACAGCAGCGTCCCCGCCCACGCCCAGCGCCCCAGCCCCAGCTCCCGGCACAGCAGATAAAACAGCACGATGCTGGTCGCGGCGATCATCACCGACAGCCCTACCAGCGTGCTCGCCCGGTGGCCGGAGAGCGTCACCCAGCCCTTGGCCAGCAGAAAATACAGCGGCGGGTGCCCCTTGCGCAGCCGCTCGCGGATCAGATCTTGGGTGGGCATCCGGATCACCCGCGACGTCGTCAGTTCGTCCGAATCCATGTCCTGGTCGCGCAGCTCGTAGAGCGAAAAAGCGGCAAACGCTGCCAGGATGAAGAGCATTGGCAGCCATCGGCGCACCCCGGCCCACACGCCGCCGCGCGTGGCGGCGCGCGCTTCCGCCGCGGCGGACGGCCCATCTGCCGATGGTTCGCCGCGGGTTGCCGCGCCGCCGGACGCGAGCGGATCTGGTTCGGTTAACTCACTCGTCGTCATCGGATTACCCGCAAGTCAACGTGGGGGGCGCGCGCTCAGTCAGCCTACCACCTTGCCGATACCCCCCGCCCAAAGTCAACCCTCCACAACCACGCCGTGCCTCGTTCCCACTCAATACCACGTCTCTTCACTCTCATCCGCGTCCTCGTGATCGCTCCCGAAGGCCTGCCCAATTTCGTCCCCTCGTTGTGAACCGCAGGTGCAGGTGCAACTCCTAAGCGCCCCAAAGGCCCACCCGGGAATTCGGCTCTCGGCTCTCGTCCCTCGTCCTCGGCTCTCGAAATTTTTCCCCGTTCGTGCCGTTCGTGATCCCCTCCTGCTTTTCATGATCCACCTCGCTTTCCTGATCCCCTCCCGCATCCCCTTTCGCCAGCCGCGATCCCCCTGAAACTCATTGATTTAGCTCCGGCGCTGCGTTATCGATAGATCCGCTTCCCGATCCGAGCCGGTTGTATCGCGGCGGACCATGAACGGGACACGAGGCTCTTTTTGCTTGCGAATGCCCAATCCAGCCAGTATAGACTGGTGAGTTTGCCGGGCCCGCGGGAGCCTGAACGATCCACCCCGCCCGGACCGAATCGAGACAGCCGAGAGGATGCCCTTCGCCGGGCCGCCTTTCCTGATTGGATCCTTACCACCCGATCGAGCCGGACGGGGTAACCGGCGGCCGACGAACCGCAGACAAGGAGGCGCATTTCCATGGCGTCAGCTGAAGAACGCGTCAAGAAAATCATCGTTGAGGAACTGGGCGTCAACGAAGATCAGGTCAAGCCCGAAGCCAAGTTCACCGACGACCTGGGGGCCGATTCCCTCGATCAGGTCGAGTTGATCATGCGTTTCGAAGAGGAATTCGGCGTCGAAATCCCCGACGAGGATACCGAAAAAATCATCACCGTCGGCGACGCCATCCGCTACATGCAGGAGAAAACCCAGGAGCAGGCTTGATCCCCGGCGCCTCCCGGCCGCCCCGGCTGCGCCCCCCTGCCCTCGGTTGCGGGGACCGGCCGGCGAGGGGAGCCCCCCAGCATGACGAAGCCGGCGCGCGGCGCGTCGGCTTCCGCTCCCCCGGCCGACGCCGCCTCTCGCACCTTCAGTCTATTCAAGGATTTCATTGCCATGGCGCAAGTCCGTCGCGTCGTTGTCACCGGCATGGGCGCCGTCACGCCGATTGGAAATAATGTGGCCGACTTCTGGCGCAACCTGAAGGCCGGCCACAGCGGCATCCGCCGCATCACCCGCTTCGATCCCAAGGACGTCGCCTGCCAGATCGCCGCCGAAATCAAGGACCTCAATTACGAGGACCATTTCGACAAGAAGGAAATCCGCAAGAACGAGGATTTTACCAAGAACGCCGTCATCGCCGCCCGCGAGGCCGCCGCCCAGAGCGGCATCCGCGATGCCGGCCTCGCCCCCGAGGAGATCGGCTGCGTCCTCGGCGTCGGCATCGGCGGCATCGGCTTCATCCAGGAACAGGTCCTCGCGATGAAGGAGAACGGCGCCCGCCGGGTCAGCCCGATGCTGATCCCCAAAATCATCGCCAACATCGCCCCGGGCCAGATGACGATCGATCTGGAACTGCGCGGCCCCTCCATGTCCGTCGTCACCGCCTGCGCCGCCGGCACCCACGCCATCGGCGAGGCCGCCAACATGATCCAGCGCGGCGACGCCACCGCGATGCTCGCCGGCGGCTCCGAGGCCGCCATCTGCGAAATCGCCATCGCCGGCTTCAGCAACATGCAGGCGCTCACCACCAAATTCAACGATCGTCCCGAGGAGGGCAGCCGCCCGTTCGATTCCCAGCGCAGCGGCTTCGTCATGGGCGAGGGCGCGGCGATCCTCGTCCTCGAGGAATACGAACACGCCCGCGCGCGCGGCGCCGAGATCCTCGCCGAAGTCCTCGGCTACGGCCTCTCCTCCGACGCCTTCCACATCACCGCCCCGGCGCCCGGCGGCGAGGGGGGCGCCCGCGCCATCGCCCTGGCCCTCAAGCGCGCCGGCCTCCCCCCCACCGAGATCCAGTACATCAACGCCCACGGCACCAGCACGCCGCTCAACGACAAGAACGAAACCGAAGCGGTCAAGGCCGTCTTCGGCGAGCATGCCTACAAACTCAAGATGAGTTCCAACAAGTCGATGATCGGCCACCTGCTCGGCGCGGCCGGCGCGGTCGAAGCCGTCGCCACCATCATGTCGATCCGCGAACAGATCGCCCCGCCCACGATCAATTTCACCCAGCCCGACCCCGACTGCGACCTCGACTACGTCCCCAACCAGGCGCAGCCCTGCCCGATCGAACACGCGATCAGCAACTCGCTCGGCTTCGGCGGCCACAACTGCACCATCGTGCTGGGCCGCGTCAACGGCAGCCGCTGACCCGCGGCCACTTCGGAAACACCGGCCTGGGCAGGACCGGCGCCCCCGCCGCTACTGGATATTCTGCACCTGCTCGCGCATCTGCTCGGCGATCGATTTCATCCCCAGCCCGGTCGCGGTCAATTCCGTATCGCGCGCCTTCGAACAGATCGTATTGATCTCCCGCAGGATTTCCTGGTTCAGGAAATCCAGGTTCTTCCCCACCGGCTCGCGGCCGTCCGGCTGGAGCAGCTCACGCGCGCGCGCCAGATGCGCCCGCAATCGCACCGTCTCCTCGCTCACGTCGCCCCGGTCGGCATACAGCGCCACTTCCATCTCCAGGCGCCCCGGCTCCAGTTGCGCGCGCAGCGAGTCCTGCAGCTCGGCGACGCGCGCCGCCAGCCGTTCCCGGAACCGCTCCACCACCGCCGACCGCTTCGCCTCCACCTCCTCCACCAGCCGCTCCAGCTCGTCGACAAGCTGGCCCAACTGCGCGGCGAGCGCCTCGCCTTCTCTTCCACGCTCCTCGTCCAGCGCGTCCAGCGCCCGCAGCACCACCGGCGCGACCGCCTCCCACAGCGCCTGGTCGTCGATCTCGGCCGTCTGGATCTCCATTACCCCCGGCAACTGCGTCAGCATCTGCAGCGGGATCTCCGGCGCGGCCCCCAGCCGGCTCAGTTTCTCCAGCTCATGGATGTAGACCCGCGCCGCCTCCACGTTGATCCGCACCTGCGGCAGCGCCTGGTCGGCCATCGGCGCGTGGCGCACCCGGCAATCGATCTTCCCCCGGGCGATCCGCGACCGCAGCAGGTTGCGCAGCGGCGATTCCAGTTGCGGCATCTCGCGCGGCGCCGAAATGCTCACATCCTGAAACCGGTTGTTCACCGTGCGCACTTCCACCGTGAACTGCCCGAAGGGCGTGGCGGACTGCGCGCGCCCGTAGCCGGTCATGCTCAGGATCGGATAACGGGCCATGGCGGTCGAACTGACTCCAGAACAGAATCCGCGCGGGCGGGCGGCCTACGGCGCTTCCGCAGTCTGGGGCTTTTCAAAGACACGCGCCAGAAAATCCCGCATCGCCCCCCACGCGCGCCCCGCCACTTCCGGATGATACTTCGATCCCGGATTGCTCCCGTCGGCCTGCGGATTCGTGAAGCTGTGCACCGCCCCGCCGTAGATT
>MVZB01000265.1 GCA_002068205.1 candidate division BRC1 bacterium ADurb.BinA292 | reverse complement strand
GCGGACCCTCGGCGAACCGCCGATCCTGATGCTCGATGATTTCGGTTCTGAACTTGACCCCGCCCGGCGGATGGCCGTCCTGGCCGGTCTGCGCGGATCGATGCAGGTGTTGATCACCGCCACGCACCCGCGCGACCTCGGCGGCGAAGCCCGCTTCGACCTGTCCGCCGAAATACGCCACGGCACACTCGTCTGAATTCCAGCGCCATCGTCTGCTGCCGCTTCCTGATTGGGCGGCGTCGCGCCTGCTTTGGAGCAACGTCACGCCGTCTCTTGTGGAGTGCGCTGGCAGAGCGTTGCAGCGCAACGCGCCGACACCGCTGTGGATCGACAACTCGCAGCCGACTCCGCTTGCCAAACGCCCTTGTCTTCTCCGCGTCCTGGCGTCTCTGCGTGATTACTATTATTTTTTGTCGATCTCCGCCGTACCACCCTGGAATCCTTGTGCTTAATCAGCTACACGGTCCAATCCTATTTGCATTTTTCCCCTTCTGAATTATTTCGCATTTCGCATTCTGTATTTCGATAATCTCAGCTAAATCCTCTCCGTTTATACCGCCGCCGCGCCGAGTCCTCAATCCGTTCGTACCCGCCCCACCTTGCTCACGCTCGGCGCGGGCAGCCCCAGCTTCCGGTTCCGCTTCAGCAGGAACACAAACGCCAGAATCTCCGCCACGGCCTTATAGAATTCCGACGGAATCGTCTGCCCGAGCTTCACCTGCCGGTACAGCGCGCGCGCCAGCGGCCGATTCTCAATGATCGGAATATTGTGCCGCCGCGCGATCTCCCGGATTCGATGCGCCATCAGTTCCGTTCCCTTCGCCGCCACGTACGGCGCGGCGTGCTTCTCCCGGTCATACGCCAGCGCCACCGCGTAGTGCGTCGGGTTGGTGATGATCACCGCCGCCTTCGGCACCTCCGCCATCATTCGCCGGCGCGCCCGCTGCATCGCAATCTGCCGCTGCCGCTGCTTGATCATCGGGTTCCCCTCGCGCTCCTTCATCTCATCCTTCAGTTCCTGGTGCGTCAGCAGCAGCTTCTTGTTGAACTCCCACCACTGGTAACCGTAGTCGAATACCGCCAGCACCCCCATCAGGATCGCCACGCGGACGCCGATCATCAGGCTGATGTCGAGCATCGTCTGAAGCTGGTTTGTGAGATCCTGGCCCGCCAGCAGCTTGAGTTTCGGCACTGACTTGAGCAGCGCGCTCCACGCCAGCAGGCTGAACAGGCCGATCTTGACGCACGCCTTCAGCCCCTCGATGTACTGGCGCGCGCTGAAAATCCGTTTGAATCCGTTGACCGGATTGAGCCGGCCCCAGTCCGGCTGCAGCTTGTTCCGCGCGATGTTGAATCCCGTCTGGCAGAAATTCACCAGCGGCGACAGCACCAGGATCGTGCAGAACAGCGGCGCGACCACCGCCCCCGCCTTGATGAACGGAACCAGCAGAAATTCGCCCACCGTGTCGCGGTTGATCGCGCCCAGATGCCGGTCGAACCGCAGCAAATCCTCCATGATCCGCCCGATCCCCTCGAACCACGCCAGCCGCGCGATCCCAAAAAACGTCAGAAACAGCGCGAACACAAGGAAGGTCCCCAGCTCGGTGCTCCGGGGAATTTCACCTTTCTCCCGGCTCTCCTCGAGCTTCTTTTGGGACCTGTATTCGGTTTTTTCCTGATCGTGGTCCGCCATCGGTCACGCTTTCTGCTTGAAATCAGTCCGCCGCCCCGCGCCGCGTCATCCGCGCATCAATCCCATCAGCTCGCCGATCATCCCCTCCATGTCGCCGAACATCCCCAGCCAGAGCCCCACCGACACGCTCAGCATGATCATCATCATCGACACGCCGGCGATGATCCGCAGGGGAAAGCTCTCCATGAATACGTTGATCTGCGGCACCGCCCGCGCCACCATCCCCAGCGCCACGTTAATGCAGAAAATGATAATGATCACCGGCATCGCGAACTGCACCGACAGCAGAAACAGCACGTGCCCCAGACGCATCACAAAATCGACGACGCCCGCGTTCAGCACCGCGCCCCCCGGCGGCAGCACCTCAAAACTCCGCGCGATCGCGCCGATGAACACGTGGTGCAGTTCCGCCGCCAGAAACACCAGAATCGCCAGCACATACTGCAATTCGGCCACGACTGAAATCTGCTGCGCCCCCGTCGGATCGATCGCGTTGACCAGTCCGAATCCCATCTGCTCGCCGGCAATCTGCCCCGAGAACTGAACCACCCCGAACAGTACCCGCCCGATGATCCCCACGCCGAACGCCAGCAGCGCCTCCATCAGCACAAGCTGGACGAATTCCCATGGAGTGACCGGAAACGCCGCGACCGCTACCGGCGCCACCGGCGTCAGCACGATCGCCGTCGCCAGCCCCAGCAGCAGCCGCACCCGCACCGGAACAAAACGCTCGCCGAACAGCGGAAAAAACAGAAACACCAGCCCCACCCGCAGAAAGATCAGCATCCCGACGTAGATGGGGGCCAGCGGAATCGAAATCATCGGATCAGATCCGGGATCAGCACGAACAGATCATGCGTATAATTGAGCACCGTGTTCATCATCCAGGAGAAGCACACGATGATCGCGAGGATGACGGCCACGATTTTCGGCACGAACACCAGCGTCTGTTCCTGAATCGACGTGATCGACTGGAAAATGCTGATGCTGACGCCGACGACCAGCGTCGTCGCCATCACCGGCAACGACAGCATCAGCGCGATCTGAAACGCTTCCTGCAGCAGGTCGAGGACGACTTGCGGGTCCATGCGCGGCCGCCTTCTTATTAGAAATAACTTCGCACCAGCGAGCCGATGATCAGGTTCCAACCATCGACCAGCACGAAGAGGATGATCTTGAACGGCAGCGACACGATCACCGGCGGCAGCATCATCATCCCCATCGAGAGCAGCACCGAGCTCACCACCATGTCGATGATCAGAAACGGAATATAAATGATAAATCCAATGAGAAAGGCGGTCTGCAGTTCACTCACGATGAACGAGGGGATCAGCACATAGGTCGGCACATCAGCCTTGGTTTGCGGCCGCTCGATGCGCGCCATCCGGATGAACAGCGCCAGGTCGTTTTTCCGGGTGTTTTCGAACAGAAACTCCCGCGTCGGCGTCTCCGCCCGGTCGATCATCTCCGCCAGCGCGATTTCCTCATTGAAATACGGCCGGATCGCCCCCTCATACACCGATGTCCACGTCGGCGCCATCACGAAGAACGTCAAAAACAGCGACAGCCCGATCAACACCTGCGTCGGCGGAACCTCCTGCGTCGAAAGCGCCCGCCGCACAAATCCCAGCACCACGACGATTCGCGTGAACGAGGTCAGCATGATCAGAATCGCCGGCGCCAGCGTCAGCACGGTCAGCAGCGCCAGAATCTGCAGCCCCATCGCGACGGCCCCGTTGCCCGACTCGGCCGCCGCGCCCCCCGCGCCGTTCAAACTCAGCGTGAGCGACGGCCCGGCGATCGACGGCAGCGCGCTCAGATTCATTCCGGGCGGCGTCGCCATGCCCCCGGCGGCGCCCGCGCCCGCCGGCTGCGCCGCCAGCCCCGGCGCCAGCACAAGCAACGGCAACAACACAAGCCAGCGCAGTCTCATTTGAAAACCTCCAGCGACGGCCGGTCGCGTTCCAGCGACGTCGTCCCCCCGGCGTGTGCCGCCGCCTCCTCCACCCCGGCGCGTTCGGCGGCCGCCGACCACGCGAGCGCTTCGTCCTCGAATTCCGTCAGCACCTGGATCGCCGCCGGCGTCGCGCCCAGCAGCAGCGTCTTGTCCCGCGCGCGCACCAGCAGCAGACTCCGCCGTTGCCCCAGCGTGCGGGTCGCCAGGATCTCGATCTGACCCGGCCGCATGCCCGGCATCGACCGCGGCAGGAACCGCCGCGCCGCCCACAGCACCCCGCCGATCAGCCCCAGCACCACCCCCATCGCGAGTGTCATCTGCACCATCAGCCGCCCCAGCGACGGCGGATCGGCCACCGCCGTCTCGCCCGATTTTTCCGGCCCGTCGTAGTCCAGCGCGGCAATCTCCTGGTCCGTCACGGCCCAGCCGCGCGCGGCCCCGCCGGCCAGCACGAGCAAGCCGAACAGGACCGCCATAACCAGCCGGTGTGTTGCGATGCGGATAAAAAGCACGAGTTTTCCCTGTCGACACGCCGCGCCGTTAGCGGCGTATCCGTTGATTTTTTTGTCTCTTCCCTGAAACGCGTCTCAGGCCAGCGACTGCACCCGTTCCTTGGGGCTCACGATATCCGTCAGCCGGATGCCGAACCGGTCGTTCACCACGACCACTTCGCCCCGCGCCACCAGCTTCTCGTTGACCAGCACTTCGAAGGGCTCCCCGAGCAGCTTGTTCAGCTCGATCACCGATCCCTTGCCCAGTTGCAGCAGTTCCTGGATCAGCAGCCGCGTCCGGCCGACCTCCACCTTTACCTGCAACGGAATGTCCAGGATGTAGTCCAGGTCCAGTGCCGGCGGTATCTGCCCGTTCTTGGGCGGATTGAGC
>MVZB01000264.1 GCA_002068205.1 candidate division BRC1 bacterium ADurb.BinA292 | reverse complement strand
CGGTGCCGGAGGCGACGATCGCCATGTCCATCGCGCTGCGCACGTTGTAGCGGTAGGCATCGATGACCTTGACGGGGACGCGAGCCATTGTGAGCAGGTGATCGATCAGTTCGCGCTTGACGGTGGTGGCGCGCGGGATGACGAACTGCGTGTCGGGGCGCTCGGCGACGATCTTCTCGGCCGCCTCGAGGATGATCGGCAGAAGGCGCTCGACCTCGCCCGCGCGGCTGCCCGGCAGCAGGCCGACGAGCTTTTTTTCCGGGGCGAAGCCGAAGTGGGCGAAGACCTCCTCGCGGGTCATCGTGAGCTTCATCATGTCGAGCCAGGGGGTGCCGACGAACCGCGCGTTGACGCCGCCCTGCGAGAGGAAGTTCTCCTCGAAGGGGAGGATGACCAGCGCCTGATCGACATACTTGCGCAGCTTGTGAATCCGGCTGCGGTGCCAGGCCCAAACCTGCGGACAGACGTAGTAGAGGACCTGGATGCCGAGGCGGTGGGCCTGCTCGGCCAGGCGGATGTTGAACCCGGGATAGTCGATGAGGATCAGGACGCGTGGCCGCTCGCGTTCCAGATAGGCGACGGTCTCCTTGAAGACGCGGCGGATCTGGGGAAACTTGCTGACGACTTCGGCGAAGCCGATGATGGCGAGGTCGCGGACGAGATTGAAGCGCAGGTCGACGCCGGCCTCGAGCATGCGTTCGCCGCCCAGGCCGGTGATTTTGAGGTCGGGTTGGAGCGTGCGCAGGCGCTTAACGAGGAGCGAGGCGATCAGGTCTCCCGACAGCTCGCCGGCGACGATGAAAATCTCAGCTTGCGGGCTCATGCTCGCTCAACGATTCCAGCGCCTGGCGCTGCTGAATCTGTTCGACGACGCGGATCGCGACCTCCAGGGCGTTCTGGCCGTGCTCGCCGGTGACGGCCGGCTGGCTCCCCTCGCGGACGCAGGAGACGAAGTGAACCAGCTCGCGGCGCAGCGGTTCCTCCTTTTTCAAGCGCAGCCGCTTGCGGACGATCTGCGCCTGCGGCTCCCCCTCGCGGGCGTCCTTAATCTCGACCGTCTGGTAGATCTCCATCGCCTGCTTCATGTAATCGACCGAAACGTAGGTGTTGGGCTGGAAGATGCGGATCTTGCGCATGCGGTTGGGGGTGACGCGGCTGACGGTCAGGTTGGCGGTGCAGCCGTTCTGGAACTTGATGCGGGCGTTGGCGATGTCCTCGCGCGGCGAGAGGATCGGGACGCCGACGGCGTCGATCGAGACGATCGGCGAGCGGACGATCTGCAGGATGATGTCGATGTCGTGGATCATCAGGTCGAGGACGACGCCGACGTCGCGCACGCGCGGGTCGTAGGGGCCCAGGCGGTGGCTTTCGATGAAGCCGGGGCGGGTGAGGACCTCCTGGAGCTTGATGATCGCGGCGTTGAAGCGCTCGATGTGGCCCACCTGGAGGATCAGGTTGCGGCGGCGGGCGATGTCGATCAGCGCGCGCGCCTCGACGATCGTCGAGGTGATCGGCTTTTCGACGAGGACATGGATGCCGGCCTCGAGGAATGCGCGCGCCACATCGTAGTGCTGGACGGTGGGGACGACGACGGAGACGGCGTCGACCTGGCCGATGAGCTGGCGGAAATCGAAGAAGGCCTGGCAGCGGTGGGCGCTGGCGACGCGGGTGGCGGCCTTGTGGTCGATGTCGGCGACGCCGACCAGTTGGCAGCCTTCCATTTCGCTGTAGTTGCGGGCGTGATGCTGACCGAGGTGGCCGACACCGACCACGCCGACACGGATGACCTGCATGGGAGAACACGCACCCCGGTTGACTCCGCCGGTCCACAAGCGACGGCGGGGGGACGGCGGGTCGGAGCGGATCGGCCGCCGCCGGCCGGACCCACCAAGACGCCGCATTCTCAGGCAAGCGCCAAAGGGAAGCAACCGGAAAAAGGGGCGGCAGGGGGGGAGGTCCGCGAGGATTCCGCGGGTATTGCACGCGTCGCGTTGGGGGTATTCCGTGAGGACAATTGGGGAACCGTGGAGTTAATCGAGGTTCGGAGATGAGGACGGGGGACGATTTTAGCATGAGGACGGAAAAAATGAGATTTAGATGTTGAAATTGAGCGGGGGAGGGCAGAAGATACTTCTTGACCGTAAGGTCCGAATCTCGGGCCAGCCGAGGCAGCTCGGACGGAATCGGCGCCGCGGGGGGCTGAAACGACCGAGCGGGTGGCTCCGAGCCGACACACCGACGCGCATACTTCAACGGGAGGCGATGTTTCCATGAGCGAGGACAAACTCAAGCAACTGCGCATCTGCATCGAGCGCGGCAAAGGCACGCAGGCGGCCCCCTATCCGCCGGATATGAAGGATCAGCCGGGGGCGCGCGAGCTGACCGAGCAACTGCTGGCCGAGGGCGTGGCCGCCGAGAAGATCCTCAACGAAGCGCTGATCCCGGGGATGCGCGAGGTCGGCCGCAAGTTTCAGAACAACGAGGCGTTCGTGCCGGACATGCTGATCTCGGCCGACGCGATGAAGAAGGCGATGGCGCTGCTCAAGACGGAGCTGGCCAACAGCAACGTCGAGCCGAAGGGGACGTTCATCGTCGGGACGGTGCAGGGCGACATGCACGACATTGGCAAGAACCTGGTGGCGATGATGGTCGAGGGAGCCGGCTGGGAAGTGATCGACCTGGGGGTCGACGTTTCGGCGGACAAGTTCCTCAATGCCGTCGAGCAGCACCCGAAGGCGGCGGTCGGGATGTCGGCACTGCTGACGACGACGATGGGGGCGATGAAGACGACGGTCGAGAAGATCCGCGCGAAGTTCCCCAACACGACGATCATCATTGGCGGCGCGCCGGTGACCGACAGTTTCGCCAAGGAGATCAAGGCCAGCGGTTACGCTCCCGATCCGCAAGGCGCGATTGAATTGCTCGAGGGGATCGCCGTCGCGTAGGGCGGTATTGGTTCGGTCCGAATTGAGGCCCCGCGCCCCGCAGCAGGCACACGCTGCGGTGGTGCGGGGCCTGTTTGTGTTTTTCGAAAGGCTAATAAGGGCCATAAGGGACGGATCCAAAGCGGTGCCGACGCGTTGCGCTGCAATGCTCTGGCACCGGACTCCCAAAGAATTGCCTCAACCTGCTGCCTGAGAAGGTCGAATGCGGGGCGGCGCGAAGCGTGGTGGGATACACGCGCCGTCAATGAGCGATTCGGCGACATCCGAAATGCGTCCGGCGGTTAACGGGCCGGGCGGGGGGAGTTGAGGAGGCGGACCAGGACCTGCTCCATCAGGCCCTGGGCGTCGGCGACGTAGAGGTCGTCGGGCCGGGGGCGCAGCGCGCGGTAGACGTCGAGCATGCCCTGGTAGGCTTCGAGCAGATGCGCCGTGCGGTAGACGGCGCGGCCGAGGTATTTGCGGGTGACGGAGGGGTTGGCCTTGAACAGGTTGCGCTGGGCCTCGTCGGGGAAGAGCAGGGCGAGTTCCGCGGGCGTGTCGGCGAGTTTGCGTTCGCGCGCGACGTTGGCCTGGATCAGATAGCGCAGCGTGCGGACGACGCCGCCGTAGACCGCCTGGTCGCCCTTGCCCGGTTTCCAGAGATCGCGCGTGGCCTGGATCAGGTCGTTGGCGTTGCGGCTGAGGATTGCCTCTTCGATGCGGAAGAAGGCTTTTTTCTCGCTGAAGCGGCGGGCCACGCCGTTGTGGCTGATCGCCTGGAACAGAGGGGAGCGCTCATTGACCTCGCGGGCGGCCGCTTCATCCTCGAGCGCAATGAACATCAGCGTATGGCCGGTCTGGGGCAGATCGCGTTCGATCCAGCGCACGGCATGTTCGAGGGCGCGCTCGGCGGAATCCGGCTTGTCGGTCTTTCTGGCGCGGCCGCGGGCGGCGCCGCTGAAGAGCTCGGCGGGATTGGTTACGACGACGCACTTGGGGGCCTCGGGGATGAACGACAGCATCGCCATGTCGCCGGCGATCTCGTCGAGCAGTTCGCCGAAGCGGACGGTGTCGCCCGCGCCGCTGGGGAAATATTCGGTGAGGTTTTCGGCGCGCAGTTCGGCGGGCAGGACGGCATCGAGCACCTGGTCGCGCGCGCGCAAGACGGCGTCGACCTGATTGCCGTAGAAGAGATAGACCGGAGCCTTGGAGTAAGGCGGCATGGTGGAGCCTCCGCCCCAGCATCTTTTCGGCAGGGGCGGCGAGATTCAATGAAATAACGCGCGCGGGCATGACGGGGATGGAAGGGACATCAGGGACGCAAGGGACGTCAGGGACAGAAATAAAGGACAGAAGAAAAAGTCAGACGGAAGCGGGCCGTCGGGGTCAGCGTGCCTGTTTTTCGGTAAGTGGTTCGGGAATGGGGGAGGACTTGCCGGACCTGGTTCGCCGGCGGCGGAGGAAGAGGAGCAGGCAGAGGCCGGCGAGGCCGGTCCAGGAGGCGAGGCTGAGGGCAGCGCCGACCCGAAACGCGCGGGGGCGGTACTCCAGAATGAAATGATGGCGGCCGGCGGCGAGCGGGATCGCCTGGAGGCAGTAATCGGCGGGCAGCAGT
>MVZB01000263.1 GCA_002068205.1 candidate division BRC1 bacterium ADurb.BinA292 | reverse complement strand
CGGTCGCCGATCTCCTTGGAAACCGTGTTGCGCTCGTTGCGCAGCGTTTCCACCTCCTGGAGGAGGTCGCGACGCCGGGCATCCAGGGCGGAAAACCGCTCCAGGTCGACCGTCTGACCCCGCTCCGCCAACTTCCGGCGGACCAGATCGAGATTTTGCCTTAAAAACTTGATGTCGAGCATAATGCGCTGTTCCGCCGGCGCCTGTTCCGCCGGCCGCTAACGGCTCTCCCCCGGCGCCGGGATCCATGTCCGGGCCCCCGGAGGGAGAGGTTTCCTACCACTTTAGCGATTTGAAGTCAACGCTTTTGACCGGGCGCGTCGGCCCCCTTCGTTTCGGCGTCCACATCCCGGTCGAAGTCCGCGTCCGTGCCGAATCCCGCCTCTCCCATGCGCCACAGTTCCGGGTAGAGGTCCCGGAAGGTGGCGATCAGGCCGTCGAGCGGGACATCGGCATACTCGCCGCGGTAATGGAGGTATTCCATGTGGCGGTTTCCCACCGCATCGAAGGGATGGAAGAGCGAGTCCGACCGCCCGTCGAACTCCAGCGGGAGCAGGTTGAACTTCCGGCAGAGCTCGATATTGAAGGCCGGCGTGGCCCGGACCCACCGCCCCTCCAGGTAGAGCGAGGTGTACCCGTGCCAGTAGAAGATGTCGGTCCGCATGGCCTCGCGCATACGGGCCGTGGAGAGGTGGTTGCGGATGTCCGCGTAGCCGAGCCGCGCCGGGATGCCGTGCGCCCGGCAGCAGGCCGCCAGCAGGATGGCCTTCGGGACGCACCAGGCCTGGCCGGCCTGCAGAGTTGTGCTGGCCTTGAGGCCGTCCACGGACAGAAAGAAGGCGTAGGGGTTGTAGCGGATGCCGTCGCGCACCGCGTAGTAGAGGCGAATCGCCTTTTCCACCGGATCTCCCGCCCCGGCGGCGTGCCGCGCGGCGAAGGCGGCCACCTCCGGGTGGCCGATCTCGATCGTGGGCGTGGCGGCCAGGTATTTGGCGAGACTCGCCTCGGTCTCGACGGTCGTCTCGTTTGCGGCGACGGGGGTGTTGTCTTCCATGAGGCTTCCTTTCATTGCGGGGGATGCGGCCGGCGGCGCAGCCTTCGGTTCACGGCGCCGACGAAGGTCTCGGCCGGTCCCTCGACGCCATAGAAGAGTTGATACTCGCGTTCGGACGAGCGGACGATCCGCAGCGTGACCTCGTCGCCGGCGTTATACCCCGTGATCGCGGCGTCGGGGTCGCTGAACTCGATCCCCCCATCGCGATAGGCATGCGCGCGCGCGACGATATCGCCGCGCAAGCCGAACAGCAGCGTGTTGGCGCGCGCGTTCGGAGTCGTCGTGGTCGCCAGGGCGATCCCCGGGCGGACAAGCACGCCGCCGCCGGCCAGGATCGCCGTCTTGACCTGCAGAAACTCGCCCACGTCCAGCGTTTCGCCGTTCCAGGTGGTCAGCGTGATCTGATCACTCCCCTGCTCGTCCACGTAGGTGACGGTCAGCTTGCCCGCGTTTGTCGTCTGGTCATAGGTAATCGTGTCGGAGGGGTTGCTCGACTGGATCACCTGATTGAGCGTCCAATTGCCGCTTTCGTTGAACGTGCCGCCCGAAAAATCGTCCAGCACGGCCGCGAGCACCGTGACCGTCATCAGGCAGGCGCCGCACGCCAGGAAAATCGTCTTCAAATCGAGCACCCGGGGCTTGTCCCCCTGGCGCAAAGAATGCTTTCCCTTATGCATGATCTCTCCTGTTTCATTAAAGTTTCAAACATCGACCTTCAATTGATCCCGCCAGCCCGCGGTCGTTGTCATTCAAACGCAAACAGATCGCCGTTGGAGACCGTTCCATTGGTCGGATCGTAGACCGCCGTGGGGTAGAGCACGGAGTTGACCTGCGCGTATTGCCAGGTCATCTGCGTATCGGGACCCGCCGAGACGTAGACCGACATGGCGCTTTGCATCTGTTGGCGCGAGGCCGGGTCGAGCGAGGGCCAACTGGAGACGTTCGGCGCACCGAGCCACATGAAGTTCTTCGGGCCCAGCGGCGCCTTGGCATTCGCCCGCACGACGACGACATATGGAATCGAGAAGTCATTGCCCGGCCAGCCAAAACGCAACGAGCCGTCGTTGAAATCGGGGAAGGCGTCAACCGGGATCGAGGTGAGATACGGGATCGGGGTCGTCAACAGGTGCGAGCTGAATCCCCACCAATTGCGGTCGAAGTCGCTGGACGTAATGACATTATCGGGCGTCGGATCGCTGTTGTAATCGACCCGATAGGCCGCCGAGCCGGTCACCATCGTGCGCATGTCGGCGCGCGCCCGGCTCGTCTTGGAACGAACCTGGGCTTCCAGGAAATTCGGGACGGCAATCGCCGCCAGAATCGCGATGATCGCCACCACGATCAGCAGCTCGATCAACGTAAAGCCCCGCTGAGAGCTTAGCTTCATGCTCTTTATCCTCCTCGTTTCGCTACTTAGGTCATCGATGTGCCGGAAGCGACGGCCGACTGCACTCGAGCGACCGACGGGCAGGCTATAGACGGTCCGACAAGAACGACTTCGAGTGCGGTTTGCGTCTCGGCGATGCTCAGCCGGGGCGATCATCCCGATGACGCCTGCGGCCGACCGGTCCTGGCCCACGTTCAACAGGGGATCGGCCCTCCTTTCCGCGAGCGCTCATTCGTTCGCCGGGGAATCCGGCAAACTGTCCAGATCAATCGCCGTGACTTCGATGAAGTCGCGCGCGACGCTGTAGGCCACGTAGAGCTTCCCGTCGTGTTCGGCCGCGTCGGGATACTGGTAACCCGCGTCGCCCTTGTAACGCGCCGGCCATTTCTGCTCGTGCGGTTCCCAGCGCACCAGATAGTTGCGGTCGAACGTCCAACCGTCGTGGCTGAGGCCGAGGACGAGCTCCATCCGGCTGCCCGGCACCGGATTGCCGACATAGAACACGTCGCCGTTGGGCAGCATGCCGAAATCCTTGTTGCCGGGGCAGTCGGGAAACTTCATCTGCTGGGTCAGTTTGGTCCAGGTCTGGCCGCCGTCGGTGCTGTAGGAGTGCCAGATCCGCTGACCCCAGCGGGCGGTGCCGTGCAGGACGCCGTCGCGGTCCTGCCATCCGCCCGGTTCGCCGACGTCGGCGCAGTCGGAGCTGTCGATTCGCCCGCCGCCCCAACCCGTCAGCCCCGTGGGGTCCTCCGTCGTCGGGCACCACAGGCCGGTATCCGTGAGGTTATAGGCCATCAGGCGGCCGTCGCGAAGGCGGGTGAACTGATGATTGCTGCCGGCCGAGCGGAGCGACCCCAGCCCTTTTTCGTTTTCCAGCGTGTCGAGTTCCTCGGGGGGGATTTCGTGCCAGTTATCGCCGTCTTCGGTCCAGAAGATTCGACTGGCCCAGTCCTTGGAGGCCTGCCCGTATTCCGGGCCGACCTCGCTGGTCCAGGCCAGGCACCACAGATAAAGCCGATCCTCGGTGGCATGCATCTGCCGCGGGGCGACGTTGACGAGGTAGGACTTGCCCTCCGGATGATTGTAACGGCGGCCGATATACTCCAGGTAGGCGTCGTTGCCCGGCGCGCCGATTTCCAGCGGCTCGCTCCAGTTCGCCAGCGTCAGATCGTCGGATACCGAGACCAGGCCGACGTAGGGGGGCGTGTGCTCGTCGCGCAGCGTGGCCTGCCAGGCGACCACCAGGCGGCCCTTGAACGGCAGAACGATCGCGCCGTGATGGTAGGTCATCGCCTGGTCGTCGGGAGGGTGATAAACGACGTGGCGCGTCCCGGGGGCCTTGGGCAGATCGCGCACATCGGGCGGCAGGACCAGTTCCACCTGTCGATCGGCTTCGGCCGGGAGCGACGGGGCCGGGCCTTCGGCGTCGATCAGAACGAAGTCGGCCGGCGTGAACTGACCCGTGTAGGTCGATTCGGCCACCGCGTCGATCAGGCCCGTAAACGAGCTGCCGAACGAGCTGTTCGAAATGCCGATTGTACGTTGGGGCTCGCAGGGGCAGGCGCTCGCCGTGAAACCGGGCAGGGCGTCGACCAGTTCGCCGTCCAGGTAGAGGTAGAGCGCGTGATCATTGATGTCGTAGACGCCGGCGATGTGCAGCGAGCGGTCGGGGGAAGCGGTCACGGCGACCGGCGCGCCGACCTGCTGATAGAAGTTCTGGTCGTTGCGCGCGGCAATCATCGGCTGGCCGGTCTTCGTCAGGCGCAGTTCGAAATTGCCCCCCTTGAGCGACGCATCATTGCTGGAGATCAAAGCGGCCCAGTCGTAGCCGCCGGCGGCGCCGGCGGCCGGGCGAACCAGCGCCTCGAAGATGCGCGACGCCTCCCCGTCGACCGGATGGTTGAACCGCAGCCCCGCGCCGCCCTCGGGGTGCGTGCCGTCGAGCTCCAGGTAGCCGCCTGAGTCATCCCGGCGAATCGTCGGAGGCGTACCACCGGCATGCACCGCCGTGATCGGCCCCTGGGGCGCCACCTCGCCGGCCGAGGGCTGGGGTTCGTACTGCGTCAGCGGCTCGCCGGCCGCGGCCGCATCGAAATTGAACAGCCA
>MVZB01000262.1 GCA_002068205.1 candidate division BRC1 bacterium ADurb.BinA292 | reverse complement strand
GCGGCCACATGCGCGTCGACATCTGGGGCATGGTCGCCCCCGGCTGCCCGGCGCTCGCGGCCGATCTCGCCGAGCGCGACGCCAGCCTCGCCCACACCGGCGAGGGGATCTACGGCGCCCGCTTCGTCGCCGCCGCCGTCAGTCTGGCGATGTTCGAGCGCGACCCCAAAACGATTCTGACCCAGGCCCTGGAGTTCATCCCCGCCGATTGCGAATACGCCACCTACGTGCGCGACGTCATCGGCTGGCACGCCCAGTACCCCGACTGGGAGGACGCCTATGCGGAGCTGGACCGCAAGTACGGCTTCTACCCCGACGGCACGCGCGAGCGCGAGTACGACGACCCCCGATTCGACCGCTCCATTCCGCGTTATCAGTGGAACGATGCCCGGCTGGGCCTGGCGACCCTCAACGGCGCGGCCTGCGCCCTGGCGCTCCTCTACGGCGAGGGCGACTTCGCCAGGACCATCTGCCTGTCGACGATGATCGGCTATGACACCGACTGCAACGCCGGCACCGTCGGCGCCATCGTCGGCGCCTCCATCGGCGCCAGCCAGATCCCCCCCTACTGGATCGAGCCGCTGCAGGATACTTACCGGTCCCACGTCAAGCCGATCGGCAAGGAGGCCAGCATCAGCGCCATCGCGCGCGAAACGGCGCTCTACGGCTATCAGGTGATCGCCTCGCGCCTCATCGAGCACCCGTGAAGTTGCAACCCCGCTGCTGATGCCTGGCAGGCCTTCGCGCTGGTCCAGCCCCGCCAGCCGAAACCCGAATGATATCCGTCGGATCAACCGGTCCGACGGATTTCCTTTTCCTCCCGTCGTATCCCGCATCTGCTCGCGCCAAAGCTCATGCTGGTGCATTGCGCATGAACCATGGGTGCAGGCCGAGAGAGAAAATGGTCGGGTAGTGGTTTGAGACGCGGTACGAACACCTAGGACGGATCAGACGGGGGGACGTGTCCCATAACGGCGACAGGGCTTCGGCAACGTGAACGGGGCCGATAAGAAATAAGCAGCGGGTCCGTGATGCCGGGACGCGGGGTTGCCCCGCGAGGTGAAATCCGGCGCGGGCCTCCGGCCGACGCCGGCCGGTCGAGGCCACCATGATCCCAGAACCCGCCCCCGATGCGGAGAAGCCATGATCGCCACGGATATCACAGATCCAACCACCGCGGCGGCGGAACCCGGCTTCAACCCGCCGGCCGACCCGGCAACGACCGCGGCGAACGAAACCGCGGTGCTCTTCGTCGACGACGACGCCAATGTGCTGGCCGCGTATCGGCGCATGTTGTCGCAGCGCTTCCGGCTGGAGACGGCCGCCTCGGGGGCCGAGGGTTTGCAGCGGCTGCGCGAGGGGGGACCCTTCGCCGTCGTCGTCTCGGACCTGCAGATGCCGGCGATGAACGGCATCCAGTTCCTCAGTCGCGCGCGCGAGGTTTCGCCCGACACGGTGCGGATGATGCTGACCGGCCAGGCGGACCTGAGTCGCGCGATCGATGCGGTCAACGAGGGCCACCTCTTCCGGTTTCTGACGAAGCCCTGCCCGGCGGACATGCTGGCCAAGGCGGTGGAGGCGGGGCTGCGGCAGTATCAACTGGCCCGCGCCGAGAAGGATCTCCTGCAGGAGACGCTGCGCGGCGCGGTCAAGGTGCTGGTCGATGTCCTCTCGCTGGTCAACCCGCCGGCGTTCGGGCGCGCGGCGCGGGTGCGCCGGCTGGCGCGTCAGGTGGCCGAGGAACTGCGCCTCGAGGACGCATGGCAGGTCGAAATCGCGGCGATGCTCTCGCAACTGGGCTGCGTCACGGTGCCCGAAAAAACGCTGCACAAGCACTGCCTGGGGCAGGACCTGACGCCCGAGGAGTGGCGCATGGTGCGGCGCCAGGCGCGGATCGGCGCCGATCTGCTGCGCCGCATCCCGCGGCTGGAAGCGATCGCCGAGATGATCGCGCGGCAGGATGTGCCGTGGCGCGAGCAGCGCGAGCGCGGCGCGGCCGGCGAGGCGCCCGGCGGCGCCGATGTGCTGAAGGCCGCCGTCGATCTGGATACGCTGATCTCCTCCGGACGCCATTTCGCTCAGGCGCTGGCGGCGCTGCGCGGGCGCCGCGGCGAATACCATCCGGCCGTACTGACGGCGATCGAACGGGTGCAGAAGCTGGATGCCGGCTATCAGATCCGGCAGGTGGCGCTCGATGAACTCCGGCCGGGAATGATCCTGGCGCAGGACGTGGCGACGGGCGGCGGCATGCTGCTGCTCGCGCGCGGTCAGGAGGCGACCGAATCGGTCTGCCAGCGGCTGTGCAACATGGCACGGATCTACGAGGGGCTACCCACGGCGGTGAAGGTGATGGTGCCGCGCGGTCAGGACAATGAGGGCTCATAGCCTGGATTGCTCCAGGAAGCATTTGAGCTGACGAACCTCGAGTGCCGAGAACCGGAATAAGCGAGAGCCATTGGTGTGGTGGAGGCGGGGCGCGGAAGCATGGAATAGGGCGGCTTCTCCGCGCCCTTCTCTTTTGTCCCAGTTTTCTCTCACATCCAATCTCTCGCTGTTTCAGAAATTGATCACTTCGTGGCCGCCGTGTTTCCTCTGGCGAACACCGGGTGCGGGCGGCTGGAATGACCTGGTACGACCCGTCAGGGAGGCAATGTCCCCTTCCGGGGACATTCAAGGGTCCGGTCTTATCGGCCGCTGCCGGTGTGCCGTTTAAAATTTATGGCGATGGTCTCGCAGGGGCAGCGGCCGCCGTCCGTTCTCATCAAGCGCTTCATGCTGGGGTAGTTCGCGATGCTTTCGGATCTCGATTTTCAGCAAGTCGAATGGACACCGGCGGCTCCACCCGATCGGGGCGAAAGCGACACCCTCCTGCTGACTGATTCCGATCCGGAACGGGGCCGGCGGATCGCCGCCCGCTTCGCCCGGCAGGGCTATCGCTGTCAGCTGGCGGTGGATCATCCCGACGCACTGCGCAAGCTGATTGCCGAGGAGACGGCGCTTGTGCTGCTGGTCTGCGATGGGTCGGCCGCGGAGATCTACCCGTGGCTCGACGCCATCGGCCAGGCGCGCAACGCGCCGGTGCAGCTGGTGCTCGTCCCCGAGGAACGCGACGCCCAGCGAGTCGTCATCCAGGCGGACGCGTTTGATTATCTCGTGCTCAGCCGTCTGGACGACCAGGGCTACTGGGAGCCGATCCTGCAACGCGCGCTGCGCCAGCATCACGCCAATCGCGAAGCCTTCGCGGTCCGCCGCATCCTGCGCCACAACACGATGATCTTCGACGCATCGCCCGACATGATCCTCGTCTTGGACGGCAATCGCCGCATCCTGCACTGCAACCTGGCGGTGGAGAACTACACGGGGCGCGCGCGGCGGGAGCTGATCGGCGAGCGCGCGCACCAGGTGCTTTGCGGCGACCATCATTCGGCCGAGGCTTGCCCGTTGGGCGGCGGGTTGCACGAGGGAGACCGCACGCGCCCGATCTGTCGCATGCAGCGGCGAATGCAAACCTTCCAGATGCGTTCAATCCCCCTGTTTACGCGCGACGGCAAGATCTGGGGGACGATGGAGATCCTCCAGAACGTCACGGAACTGATCCAGGCCGAGCAGGCGCTCAATCACCGGCTTGAAATTGAGAAGCTCATCGCCGAAATCTCGGTTGAGTTCGCCCATAACGAGGACATGGACCAGGCAATCCACCGCACGCTGGCGCGCATCGGCCTCTGGAGTCAGGCCCTCAACACCTATGTCTTCCTGTTGCGCGAGGATAAGCAGTTCGGCGATCTGGTCTATGAATGGACGGCGCCGGGGGCCGAGCCGATCGGGCCGAAAGTCCAGAACCTGCGCATGGCGGATTTCCCCTGGTGGCGTGAACAACTGGAGGGCGATGGACTCCTGCGGATCACCGACGTTTCGCAACTGCCCCCGACGGCATGGCGCGAACGGCGGGTTTACGAGGAACTGGGGATCCAATCGCTTCTCGCGCAGCGCCTGTTTCTCTACTCCGATCTGATCGGATTTGTCGGTTTCGCCAACCTGCCCAACACGAGCGTGCTGCATAAGAGCGACCAGGTGCTGTTGGAAGTGACGGCCGGGTTGATCTGCTCGGGGTTGGAACGCAAGCGGCGCCAGCAGGAACGCGACCTGCTGGCCCAGGCGATCGACGCCTCGGAAGAGATCATCCAGATCACCGACATGGAGGGCCGCCTGCAATATATCAACCCGGCCTTCGAGCGCGTGACGGGGTGCCCGCCGGAGGAAGCCGAGAATCATACGCTGCTGAGACGCCAGGGCACCGAGGAGGATCGCCGGCGGGCCGAGGAGATCCGGCAAACCCTGCACAAGGGGGGGGTCTGGCGCGGACGGATGTCGGCGCCTCCGACTTCGGCTCCTTCATCCAGACGGATGCCTCGATCAACCCCGGCAACTCCGGCGGCGCGCTGGTGGACATGCAGGGCCGCCTCGTCGGTGTGAACTCGATGATCTTCTCAAAGGGCGGCGGCTCGAACGGCATTGGCTTCGCCATCCCGGCCGAGATGGTGCGTCGCG
>MVZB01000261.1 GCA_002068205.1 candidate division BRC1 bacterium ADurb.BinA292 | reverse complement strand
TGCTGAAGCTGACGCTCGACACCGGATCGGCCACCGCCACCGACACGATCACGTTCGTCGTGCGGGCCGGCATCCTGACGGCGACGCCGATCCTGAGCGACGACTTTGAGGGAGCCGACGACGGCGACCCGCTCAACGGCCGCGTGCTGAACAACGCCCTGGGCGGCGCGGAGACCGCCACCTGGAGCGACGATCTCGGGCTGGCCTGGCTGGCCGACAGCAGCGGCGACGTGATTTGCAAGCTCGGCCCCAACGCTGGCTGGCCGAATACGAAGATCACGTGCGACTACGAGATCGACCCGACCCGCAGCTACCGGCTCGAAGCGCTGCTGAAGCTGCCGACCGGGATCGACGGAACGGCGCCGGCGTGGAACCGGCCGGCCGGGCCGGGCCTCCTGTCGGAGGCCGACCAGGGGATCGACCATTGCGGCGTGATCTTCCGCTTCACCAGCGATTCGCCCAATGAGGGCCTTCCCAACACGGTCAACGTGATCGACGTCAACGGCCGGCTGACCGGCGGGTGGAGCTGGAACTCGCTGCGCGTCGGCGGCTGGGGCCAGATCGATCCGGCGACCGACCTGGACGCGAATGGCTGGCTGCCGGTGTGCATCGAGTTCACCGGTGATGGAACGCCCGCCAACCCGCTCCGTGGACGGATTCTCCTGAACGGCAATTACCGGGGAGAGTTCACCACCTCGGACCTGGGCGCCCACGGCTACCGGATCAGCTTCTCAACGACGCAGTTCAGCCAGGACGATCCACTGCAAATCGCGCAGTTCGTGCTGAGCGAGCTGGAGTGGGAAGTTCCGGCCGAACTCTCGGAGTTCATGGTGGAATAGCCTGACCACGATGCCGGGAGGGACCGGACGGCCGGCTTCCCTCCCGGCCTTTCCCTTGAATCTGCAAGGAGGAGAGAGAGCATCATGAAATCAATCTTCGCTCTGTTCGTCTCGGTGGCGCTGTTCCTGAGCGCCACGGCGCCGCGCGCCCTGGATGTTGTGCTTCTGAGTGATACGTTCGACGACGGCACGGTCGGTGCCTACCTCGACGGTCAACCCCTCAATAACGGCCTCGGAGGCAGCGTGAGCGCCACCTGGGAGGACCCCGGGAAGTACGCCACTTACCGCCAGATCGGCACCAACATGGTGGCCGACGTCAGCCGCGGCCCGTGGGATGTGTACAACTTCCTGACGTCGTATGAAGTCGATCCGACGAAGACCTACGCCGTCGAGTTCGTGCAGTATCTGCCCGAAGGGACGCTCGATCCCGACTACTGGAACCCTCACGGCGGCGTGGTCGTCATGGCCCGGGACCAGCACATGGCTGGCGGCGGCCTGGTGATCCGGCTGCAGGGTCTGGATGCCTCGGGATGGGATCCGGCCTACTTCAGCCTCGTTTATTATAACGGCGAGCGCTTTTTCCCGAATCCGCCGATCTTCACCGGCAACTTCGAGCTGGAGGACTTCAACTCGGACGGCGCGCTCCCGGTGCGGCTGGAGTTCACCGGCGCCGGCACGCCGGAGTCGCCGCTCAACGGCCGGCTGTTCCTCAACGGCAACTTTAAGGGTTCCTTCTCGATCGATGACATGGTCAACGCCGGCCGCAAGGTCGGGTTCGTCACGCAGACCGGCCAGCGCCCGCCCGGGGCCGACCACGGCTGGACGGACAACTTTGTCTTGTCGGAAGTGGTGCTGCCGCCCACGGTCGAGATCCTGGCGGGCACCTTCCCTTACTTCCTGCCCCATAACCAGGTGCCGCTCGACGCGATCGTGCTCAAGGCGGGGCTGACCGAGGACCCGTCGCTCGAAGTCACTTGGAGCCAGGTCAGCGGCCCCGCGACGGTCACCTTCGGCGACATCCATGCGATCCAGACCGACGTGACCCTGCCCGCCGTGGGGTATTACACGCTCAAGCTGGAGGCCAGGGACGGCACGCTAGTCGGCTCCGATACGGTGGAGCTGGTGCTGGCTGAAGCGCCCGGTGAAACCGTGATCCTCAGCGACAACTTCGACGGCGGCACGGCCGGCAACAATATCGGCGGCCGCACGCTGAACAACGCGCTGGGCGGCTCGCTCTCCGCCACCTGGGCCGACACGCTCGCGATGGCGAAGTACGGCCTGGACGGCAGCGATCTGGTCTGCCACCTGGGCCCCGTCACCACGTGGGATGAGGTCAAGTTCACCTGCACTTTCGAGGCCGACCCGAACAAGCTGTATGCGCTGGAAACCCGGATCAAGCCGGCCACGGGGGTCGACGGGATCTACAACCGCGCCTGCGGTCCGGTCCTCTACTCGCAGAATGACCAGCGGTTCCAGCAGAGCGGCCTGAACTTCCGCTTCTCCGGCCCCGCCGACAATGAAGAGGCGCCCAATTCGGTCAACCTGGTGGACATCAACGGCACGCGCGTGACCGGGTGGACGTGGAGCAGCCTGGTCGTGGGCGCCGACGATCCGCGCATCGACCCGCTGAATGACTACGACGACAACGGCTATCTGCCGATCCGGATCGAGTTCACCGGCGCCGGCACGCCGGATAACCCGGCCGAGGGTCGCGTCTACATCAACGGCAACTGGAAATGCGACTTCGTCGCGGACGATCTGGGCAACCCGGGCCGCCGCTTCGGTTACCAGACGACGCAGCTCAGCTCGAGCAACCCGCTGGTCATCGGCGACGTCGTCGTCAGTGAGTTGAACGTCGATCTGCCCAACGCCGCGCGCCACTGGAGCGTGCTGCAGTAGGTCGGCGGACGACCGGCAATGGAGTGATTCCTGGCCGGCTCGCGGGGGCTCAACCCGCGCGAGCCGGCTTTTTCATTGCGGCTAAAGAAATCCGCCGGATCGGTCTGATCGGATCGATCCGGCGGCTTTCTCTTTGCTCCGCGCGCAACGGCGGATCACGTCGGCACCGGCGTGATCTCCTCGCGCTGCTCGCGGTCGATCTGGCGGATCAGCTCACTCATCCGATCCACAACTTCCTCGAACGGCACCTGCGTCTGGATCAGCCGGCCGGAGCGATAGATCTTGGCCGTCTTGCCGCTGGCGACGACGCCCAGGTCGGCATCGGCCGCTTCGCCGGGCCCGTTGACGTAGCAACCCATCACGGCCAGTTTAATCGGCCGCGTCAGATGGGAATTGAGCTCCTCGAGCTGCAGTGCGATCCGGGTCGTGTCGAACCCCTGGTCCTCGCGCCCGCAGGTCGGGCAACTGACGACCTCGACGCCGAACCGCCGCAGGCCGAGCGCCTGCAGGATCTTGTAGCCCGTGCGTACTTCCTCAATCTTCTCCTCGGTGGCGCGGGCGGCGATCGAAACCCGCAGCGTGTCGCCGATCCCATCGAGCAGCAGGGCGCCGATCCCGATCGATGATTTGATGTTGCTGTTGTCCTTCGTCCCCGCCTCGGTCACGCCCAGGTGGAGCGGATAGTCGCATGCCTCGGCCAGCAGCCGGTAGGCCCGCACCATCAGCGGCACATTGGACGACTTGACCGAAATGATGATGCGCTCGAAGCCGAAGCCTTCAAGGATCTCGACATTGCGCAGCGCCGATTCGACCAGCGCCTCGGCCGGGTAGCCCTCCTCCGGCGGCAGCAGGACGTTATCCAGCAGATGCGCGCCGTATTTCAGCCCGATCTCGCGCTCGAGCGAGCCCTGGTTGACGCCGATGCGGATCGGCAGATCGAACTCGTTGGCGCGCGCGACGACCGCCTTCACGTTCTCCAGCGCCCCGATGTTGCCCGGGTTGATCCGGATCTTGTCGACGTAGGGGGCGGCTTCGAGCGCGAGGCGGTGGTTGTAATGGATGTCGGCGACCAGGGGGACGGCCGTCCGCCGGCGGATGTCGGGCAGGGCGCGGGCGGCCTTCGGCGTGTCGACGGTCAGGCGGACGATTTCGCAGCCGGCCTCGGCCAGCGCATTGATCTGTTCGACGGTCGCATCCGGATCGGCCGTGTCGTTGGCAGTCATCGACTGCACGCGAATCGGCTGGTCGCCCCCAAGGATCAGGGGGCCGAGCTTGACTTCGCGGGCCCGGCGGCGCGGCGCCGGCAGGGGCTGGGGATTCATGATTTTCATTTCCTTGCGGGGGGACGACGCCCGCGGCTGGCTCGGCCTTCCTGAGTATCATGCTCGGGGCCGGAGCCGCCCCTCCATTCTAGCCATGGTCGGGCCGGAATCACGAGGAAAACGAGATCGGGAAAAACAGCAGGCGCGTGTCGGATTTGTTCGCCTTCCATGATAGCCGGTGGGCGGAACCGCGCCGGATGCGCTAGAATGACCTTGGAGTTGATTTGATGCTGCGCCGGCTGCTCCCCATCGGGTTGATCTGCGCCTGCCTGGTTCCGCCGGCGGTTGCGACGCCGCAGCAGGTCGCCGCCCAGGCCGAGATGGCGACGCTGGCCGAAGGCTTGACCCAGTGCGCCGTGGACACGTCGTGGTACGTTTCGCTGGAAACGTTGAATGACGTCGCGGCGGCGAACCTCGAGCCACACTATGATTCGCTGAATGACGCGGGCGGCGTGTGGGTCTTGCGGCCGGGGCGCGGGCTGTTCCATCCCGCTCGGCGGG
>MVZB01000260.1 GCA_002068205.1 candidate division BRC1 bacterium ADurb.BinA292 | reverse complement strand
CGCCTCCGCCAATCTGGCCTTGAACTGTCCGGCTTACGGCTTCGATCTCTCTTTTGCCGGCAATAGCTGGAACCCCTCGACGCACCACAATTACATTCGCCAGGCCACCGGCCACAGCGCCGCCAAGGCGGTCGATGGCGATCCCGACAGCTTCGCCATGCCGCTGATGGAGAAATTCGCCTGGATGCTTCAGGTCGACTTGGGCGAAAAACTCCCGCTCGACCGCCTGACACTCCATTTCGCGGAGGATCCAATGGGCAATCCGCTTTACGCCACGCGCTTCGAAGTGCTTGTTTCCAATAACATCGATGAGGAAGTCTGGGAGTCGATGGGCGAAGTGGAAAATCAGGATCCCAGCCAGGCGACCGTCGACCTGAAGGGCGTTGAAGCCCGCCATCTGCGGATCCGCTCGATCAAACCCGACGGCCCGCGGCAGACCGGCGGCATCATGGCTGTTTCCGAGTTGGAGGTTTTCGGCCGCTAATTTAGCGCTGCGCGCTGGATGTCGCGCGTTCCAGGGCCTGGCCGAGCTGATTGGCGCCGCGCCAGAGCCGGACGGCCGGACGGCGCCGGACCGCCTGCAGCCGGCGTTCGGCTTCCTCATAGAAGGCGTCGTCGCTCAGCGAGGGGATGAAGCCGCATTCGCTGTGCGAGGCGCACGCGGACGAAATCGTCCGGGTCCGCTTGTCAAACCAGGGGATTCGGCTCTGGAGCAGAAAGTAATCGCGCATTTCCTTGCGGAACCGCCGGTAGCCGTCGCCGCGCCACACCTGGCCGAGGGTCTTGCCCTCGAGGGAATCGAGCGCCGGGATCGATTTGTTCGGCAGCAGAAAGCAGCAGGGATAGACCGCCTTGTTGCCGACGATCGTCATCGAATACCAGCCGATGTAGCAGTAGCGATTGCTTGCATCGATGGCGCGGGGCGCCCGCGGGGGGCGGCCGCCGAGCTCCGCGTGGAGCTCCTCGTAGAGCCGCGCGACGCGCGCCATCAGGCCATGGCTGTCGAGCAGGCTTTCAACAGCGCCCGTCGCCCAGTCCGCGCGCAGCACGTCGCGTAACTGGTCGAGGATCAACGGCACATCCTCGGGCGTGCAGTAGAGCGCCGGGTCGATGTCCCACAGCTCGCGGAAGATGATCTGATCGGCGCCCAGGTCGCGCCCCAGCTCATAGCACTCACGGATGAGATGCATCGTCGGCTTGTAGATGAAAAACTGCAGGCCGAGCCGGCCGGGGGATTCGGCGCCGCGGCGGGCGGCGTTGAGCTTGCGAATGTTCTCCAGGGTCCGGTCGAAGAACTTGGCCGGCAGTCCCATTCCCTCGGCATAGGTCGCGGCGTTGGGGTAGTTCAGGCTGATCCGGATCTCGTTCTTGGGGACGCGGACAAGCGCGGCGATGGCGCGGTCGGTCAGGTTCGTGCCGTTGCTGTTCAAATTGTCCAGGACGATGCCGCGGGCGGCGAGCAGTTCGAGCATCTCGGGAAACTGGGGGTGGAGCGTCGGCTCGCCGCCGCCCGAGAACCGCATCGAGCGGAGACCCGCCCCGCAGGCTTCGTCGACCCAGCCGACGGCGGCATCCAGCGGCACCGACTGCCCGTTCTGCAGATACTCGCTGTTGCAGAAGAAACAGCGGGCATTGCACTTGTCGACCCAGTCCAGCTCGATGTGATACGGGCCGCCGTAGACCTCCCCGTCGGCGATGCCGCGCAGGATCAGTTCGCGATCGTCCGCCGTCAGATAATTCCAGCCATGCAGCATGGGTCGAGCGAGGCTCCTTGACCTGTCGCTTCATTTTACCGCAGCAACCGTAAAGCCGCAAAGCCCGATCACGAAATACGCGAGGAAACGCGCGTGGGTAATGCGCGGCGGAGGGGCGAAGCCGGATCACGAAACACACGAAGGAACACGAAAGAACCTGGCGCGGCCCTTTCGTCGTTCATGTCCCTCAGGTTCCTTATGTCCCTTATGGCCTTTACCCCCCTGAAGACGCCCGATCTCGACTACGAGGGACGACTCATCAGGAAAGCCCGTAGACGTTGCCGTTCTCGTCGATGCCGATGTTCTCCGTGGCCGGTTTCTTGGGCATGCCGGGCATCAGCATCAGCTTGCCGGTGATCGCTACGAGGAAGCCGGCGCCGTTGCTGACCTTGATATCGCGCACGGTGAGGCGCCAGCCGGTGGGGGCCCCCATCTTCTTCGGGTCGTCGCTGATCGACAGCTGCGTTTTGGCCATGCAGACCGGTTTCTGGCCGAAACCGAGCTTCTCGAGCCGGGCGATGCTCGCCTCGGCCGCCGGTTCGTAGTCGACGCCGTCGGCGCGGTAGATCTCCGTGGCGATCGTCTCAATCTTCTGTTTGATCGGCAGGTTCTCGTCGTAGAGGAACTTGAACTCGCCGATGCCGGCCGGCTTCTCGCGCAGGACGTTGAGCACGGCGTCGGCCAGTTCCAGCCCCCCCTCGCCTCCAAGCGCCGCAACCTCCGAAAGCGCCGCCGTGGCGCCCATCTCCTCGCAGAAAGCATGGACGGCGTCCATCTCGGCCGGCGTGTCGCTGGGGAAGCGGTTGATCGCGACGACGATCGGCAGGTTGAATTTCTTCAGGTTCTCCAGGTGAACGCGCACATTGGCGAGCCCCTCGCGCAGAGCGGCGACGTTCTCCTTGTTGATGTCCTCCTTGGGGACGCCGCCGTGCATCTTGAGCGCGCGGCAGGTGACGACCAGCACGGTCGCATCGGGTTTGAGCCCGCCGAGCCGGCACTTGATGTCGAGGAATTTCTCGGCGCCCAGATCGGCGGCGAATCCCGCCTCGGTGACGACGACGTCCGCCAGCTTGAGCCCCAGCTGGGTCGCGCGCAGGCTGTTGCAGCCATGCGCGATGTTGGCGAACGGACCGCAATGGATCAGCGCCGGAGTGTTCTCGCTGGTCTGAACCAGGTTCGGCTGGAGCGCGTCCTTGAGCAGGACGACCATCGAGCCGACGACGCCGAGCTGGCCGGCGTAGACCGGCTGATCGTCGTGGGTGTAGGCCACGACGATCCGTTCCAGCCGGGCGCGCAGGTCGTTCAGGTCGCTCGCCAGCGCCATGATCGCCATCACTTCGGAGGAGGCGGTGATGTCGAACCCCGACTTGTGGGGGAAGCCGTCGAATTTGGTGCCGAGGCCCACTTCGCAGTGCCGGAGCTGGCGATCGCACAGATCCATCACGCGGCGCCAGATGACCTTCTCCGGGTCGATGTTCAGCTCGTTGCCCTGGTAGATATGGTTGTCCATGACGGCGGCGAGCAGGTTGTGCGCCGAGGTAATCGCGTGCAGATCACCGGTGAAGTGCATATTAATGTCTTCCATCGGCAGCACCTGGGCGTGACCGCCGCCGGCGGCGCCCCCCTTGATGCCGAACGTCGGCCCCAGCGACGGCTCGCGCAGCACCAGCATGTGCTTGACGCCGCGCTTGCCCAGCGCCTGCGCCAGACCGATGCAGGTAACGGTCTTGCCCTCGCCCGCCGGCGTGGCGGTCATCGCGGTGACGAGGACGAGTTTGCCGTCGGGATGGTTCGCGACGCGGCGGAAGGTTCGCTCGCTGACCTTCCCCTTGTAGCGGCCGTAGAGCTCGAGCTCATCCTCGGGGATGCCGATCGTGGCGGCCACTTCGGTGATCGGCTTGAGCCGCGCGGCGCGCGCGACTTCAATATCGGGCGGGACGGCCGGCAGTTGGCGGTAGCTGCGCGATGGAGAAGAGACGGACATGGTGGCTCCTCAGCAAGTCGCCCGGCGCGGGCGAGGTGGGGTTGCGGATCGTCGCACGGACTGCGTCCTCATACCTGAAAGCCCAGCGGCTGGCGGCCGGGCAGCTCGTTGCGGTCGCGCGTCAGCTCAACCACGGCGGCTTCGTTCAGTCCGCCCAGCGGCGCCTCCGGTTTGGCCACCCGGACGGTGACGCGCTCGACCGGGAAGCCGGCGAACAGCTCCTCAAGCAGCCGCCAGGCGATCCGCTCGATCAGCGCGTGCTTTTCGTCGACCAGCACCTTGCGGGCGGTCGCGTAAATCATGCGGTAGTCGATCGCGTCGTTTAGGTCGTCGCTCCGGCCCGCTTTGGTCCAGTCGCCGTGCAGCGTGACATCGACGACGAACCGGCGTCCGACCTCCTGTTCCCACGGCTCCGTTCCATGATAGCCATGGAAGGCGAGGCCTTTAAGTTGCAGGGTATCCATCCGTCTGGTCTCCGGAACAGGACGACAGAGTGCGGCACTCTAATCTGCATGTCGGGATGGGAGAGTCAACGATAACCTTCGGGATGGGATCACGAAGCGGTCGGACAGTTGGATCACCGAAGCCACGCAAGGGCACGAAAGAGGCTCACCTTTTCACGATGCCATCGGCATCATCCTGAACGGATGAAAATGGCCTGCATGCGTCCTCTATGTCCCTTCTGTCCCTTTTGTCCCCTTATACCCCCTGGTGAAAAGCGAATCCTCCTACGAGTTGCTTTTGAACCGGCCGTTCACAACGAGGAATGAAAATGGGGGGGCAAACGGCCGATTCGAACGACCCGCGCCTTGCCGGATCCTTCAGCAGGGCAGTCCCGTCAGGGACGGCAGACTTCAGCCCGCCACTTCAGTGGCGGG
>MVZB01000259.1 GCA_002068205.1 candidate division BRC1 bacterium ADurb.BinA292 | reverse complement strand
CCACGATCTCCGCCGTCGCCGGTTCGACCGCCAGCCGCTCCAGAAAGTGGGACAGCACGCGCTCCTGCATACGCCCCCCCAGTCTACTACGCCCCCGATCCGAAAAACAATGGGCGCAAAACGGGTGATGTGAAGAGGGGGCGGGCCGGCGGGGGATGCTCGAGAGCCGAGGACGAGAGCCGAGAGCCGGATTCTGGGCGGGCCTTTGGGGGCGATCACGAGGACGAGGGCGAGGGAAGAGAGACGAGGGACGAATCCCGACGGGGCTCGCTTTATGTCCATTGTGTCCCTGCTGTCCCTTATGTCCCTTCCGTCTGTCTCGCTTCCATCGCGGTTGTCGCTTGCGCGCCCTTTCGCCGCTCGTTGAACAGCGCGCCGAACAGAACCAGCACGACGCCGGCCATTACCGCCGGGACGAGCCAGATCCGCCGCCAGTCGTGGCCGATGACCGCCTGGGCGCCGTCCATGAGTTGGTGGTGCTGAACGACCCAGCCGGAGACCTTCGCGCCGATCAGCATGCCGACGCCCAGCGTCACGAAGGCGATGAACCCCTGCGCGCTCGAGCGCAGCGCCGGCGGCGCCTTCTGATCGACGTAGATCTGGCCCGTGACGAAGAAGAAATCGTAGCAGATGCCGTGGAGCAGGATGCCGAGGTAGAACATCCAGACCAGCGCCCCGTTGTCGCCGTAAGCGAAGAGGAAGTAACGGGCGGTCCAGGCGGCCATGCCGATGATCAGCATCCACTTGACGCCGAGGCGGGCGAAAAAGAACGGCATGACCAGCATGAAGAAAATCTCCGACATCTGGCCGAACGTCATCTTGCCGGCGGCGTTGACCATCCCGCTTTCATTCAGGAACGGATTGGTGAAATTGTAGTAGAACGCCAGCGGGATGCAGATCAGCAGCGAACTGACGACGAACACGGCGAAGGCGCGGTCCTTCATCAGGCCAAGCGCGTCCAGCCCGAGGATGTCGCGCACGGCGACGCGCTGGCCGGCCGAGCGCGGCGGCGTCGGCGGCAATGTGAAGCAGAACAGCCCGAGCAGCACGGCGTTGGCGGCGGCGATGCGCAGCGGGATCGCCGTCGGCTCGATCCGCAGCAGGCCGATCACCCAGCCGGCGACGATCCAGCCGATCGTCCCCAGCACGCGAATGCCCGGGAACTCGCGGCTGGGGTCCTCCATCTGGTGGAACGAGACGGCGTTGATCAGCGCCAGCGTCGGCATGAAGCACAGCGCGTGCAGCAGCAGCACCCAGAAGAACGCCGCCGGGGTCTGCATGCGCGAGGCGAGGAACAGCGTGACGCCGCCCAGGATGTGGAGCACGCCGAGGACCTTCTGGGCGGAGAAGAAGCGGTCGGCGACCATGCCGACGAAAAACGGCGAGATGATCGCGGCCCAGGCGGTCGTGCTGTAGGCGTTGCCGATGTCGATCCCCTGAAAGCCGATCCGGCCCAGGTAGGTGCCCATCGTGACGGTCCACGCTCCCCAGCCGAAGAACTGGAAGAACATCAGGACGGAGAGCTGGGCGCGAACGGTTTTGCTCATGGCCATGGGGGGATCGCCTTCCATCGCGAGAGTGAGGGTCGGTCATTCCAGAAACGGCGGTTGATGCCGGGGGGGCGGGGGTTCATGGGATGTGGGCCTCGACCACCTGGCTGCCGCGGCCACCCGGCAGAAACGTCCGCAGTTGGCCAAGCGTCCCCACCATCAGCAGCAGGACCCCCAGCGTGGTCCGGTTCATCGTCTCCCCCCGTCGGCCGCTATGACCCTTGCCGCAACTGCGCGTCGGACAACGCGCGGTTGTAGAGCTTCACGTCGCGGATCATCCCGTTGAAGTAGTTCTCCTGGCCGAAGCCGATCAGCAGCGGCCGGGTGTTGCTCAGGTCGAACGCGGCCGGATCGAACGCCGTGGAGGTGGCGACCAGTTCGCCGTCGACATACAGCTTCAGCCGGTCGCCGGCGCGCACCGCGGCGATCCGCCGCCATGCCGTCCCCAGGTCCCGGTCGTAGGAGACGCACTTGCCGGCCTCCCAGGCGAAGACCTTGCCCACCTCGGCGCGCGGGTTGGAATCGGCGCGGCCGTGACAGTTCGACGTGCCGCAGAAGAGCTTGCCCTGGAAGATCGTCATGCACGGCACCCGGTTCCAGGTCACCGGCTTTTTGATCGCCCACTGGGGGTCATGCACCAGTTGCCGGATGCGCGTCCACTGCTGGTCGTCTTCGTAGCGCCAGAGCTCAGCCTTGGGGATCGCGCCGCCGTAGAGCTTGCCGTTATAGACCGTCAGGTCGTTGACCTCGTTGATTTTGTGCGTCGGGTCGATGCCCAGCCAGCCGCAATCGGTGTAATCCTGCCCGCCGTCGTAGCGCAGCACCTTGCCGTCGGGCCAGGTGCCGAGATACAGTTCGCCGCGATAGACGCCGAGGGTATGGATCTGATCGACGCCGAACTTCCCGGCGCGGTTGGCGTGGAACACCTCGCCGATATCGTCCCACTGCGTGCCGCCCAGATAGCGGAAGACCGAAGCGAAATGCTTGACCGCGTAGAGATGCCCCTTGAAGGGCATCATCGCGACCAGGTCGCCCGCCGGGTATTCGTCGTAGCGGATCGAGCCGGGCCGGCCGCAGACGATCCAGCCCTTGTCGCCGTCCCAGCGGTAGACGGCGTCGGTGTTGTCCGTCGCGTAGAGGTGGCCGTCGAACGAGGCGAGGCTGTTGATGCGGAAGGCGGGGTGTTCGCTGGGCGAGATGATCTGGCCGCAGTCCTCCCACGCCGTGCCGCCGGCGTAGCGGCAGACGCGCGCCAGGTCGGCGGTGGTGACGCCGCGGCCGTGCCAGGTCTTCTCCCAGTCCCAGTTGCCGGTGGCGGCGTAGAGCCGGCCCTGGTGGACGACCGTACTGAAGACCGAGACGTTCTTCATGTCGTTCAGGCCGACGCGGCCGCAATCGACCCATTCCTGGCCGCCGGCGTAGCGGAACATGCGGCAGGTGTCCTCGGGCCGGTCGGCGTCGGCGATGCCGGTGTAGAGCTCGCCGTCGAAGACGACCAGCGTGCTGACCAGCGTGTTGCTCGGCCAGGGCCGGCCGCAATCCTCCCAGGTCCCCTCCACGGCGTTGTCGATGCCGAATTGGAGGTTGCGCTGATCGCTGAGCGAGCAGTAGCCGGGCGAGCTGGCGGCGACGTGGAGATTGATGCCGCGGCGGCCGACCGGATCGTATTTGTTGAGGATGTCGCCCGGGACGTTGCGCACGCCCCCCGCGCACTTGACCCAGGCGGAGATCGTGAAGTCGGAGGCGCCCAGATGGAGGTCGCTGGAGTCGGGGACTTCAAGGTAATGATTCAGGCCGTCGAACATGGCGCCGTCGGGGCCCAGCGCGACGCCGTGATTGACGGCGTGGTGCCCGCGGCCGGAGTAATCCCGGCTATCACCGCGCAGTTTCCAGTAACCGATCAGACCGGGCTGGGCGCAGCCGGCAAAGGGGAGGAGGCAGGTCATCATGGGCAGGAGCCAGGCGGCGCGACATCGTTGCAGCAGGCCGGCGCGGCGCAGCGACGGATGAATGCAGATCATGTGATAAATCGCGTCCCTTCATGGAGTTTAGACAGATAAGGCTTCAAACCGGCTGGAATAGATCACCTGATAAACGGGGTTCGTGGCTCCCATATATGCGCCAATGCCGGCCGGGCTGCAAGGTCAATCCGCGCGGGCCGGGGCGCAGGGACCGGTTGACGGGGGGGCGATGGGAATATACGGAGGGACCTCGCCGCGGAGAGGTTCAATGACGCATCGCGGTGCAAGATTCGAGGCGGGATGGGGCATATTGATGTTTTGTCACGCAATTCAAGAACCTGGAAGTTATGATCCTTACCTGGGCCAGAGGGCCGCTGTTGCGATATAAAATATTGATAATATTTAATTTGCATCGCCATCGACAGGATTCGGGCCCGTTCCGGCGCAATCGACAGGCTGAAATAAAAGGGTTGACAGGTGAGCCGAACTGAACTAATTTATCGCATGATAAATAGGAAGCCATCCTTCCGGGCCGCGCCCAACCGCCGACCGCCCGCAAGAGACGGTTTATTTCGCACCTAAAGATCCTGAAACCGATCGCCCTGAGTTGAGGTCCGCGGGATGTCTGCTCCGCTCAGTCGATCCCGAAAGGAGGTGTCCGAGTCCGCGCAAGGCTGAGAGCTGTCGCTGTATTGCCTGTGAGATGTTTCCTATATACCAGGAGAGGGGAAGCTTCCCATGTGGAGAACAATCCGAATGACGGGCCTGCTGGCCGGCATGCTCTGCCTGCTGGCGCAAGCCGCGAGCGCTTCGACGCTCTTTTTTGAGGATTTCAAGGATAACGGGGCCAACGTGGCGCCGGGCCTTTTGCAATATAACTGGGACGACGCCAATCACGACATGGTCGTGACGGAGACCCGGACCGGTGAACTGGTCGAGTTCAATACGACCGCCAACGGCTGGCACTTCAACTCCTACAGCTTCGACTACCCGGCGTCTGACACGCTGACCTGGGACGCGTCGCAGCATCAATACCTGCAGGCGTATTTCCCGTGGAAGAACGACAGCGACCTGATTGCGCTGCAAGCCAAGATCGACGGCGGCGGGATTACCGGCGACATGTGGGCCAAC
>MVZB01000258.1 GCA_002068205.1 candidate division BRC1 bacterium ADurb.BinA292 | reverse complement strand
CCCCCTGACGCGGCGGCGCATCCCCGCCGCGGAAATCCTCTTCCTGATCGCGCTGGCCACGCTGGCGGCGGGCCTCTTCGCCTTCGGCGTCGCCGCCGCGCTCCGCCTGCTCCACGCCAACCTCCTCCAGCAGAACAGTTGGCTCTTCGGCTTCGACGCCAGGCGCGTCCTCGCCGACACGCTCGATCCCGCCTCCAACGTCCGGCCCAACATCCACCCCCTCTACACGACCTTCGCCAAGCCGGCCGCCCGCCTGCTGCAGCGCGCCGGCATGGCCCCCAACCTCTCCGCCATCGTCCTCAATGCCGGCCTCGTCGCCCTGGCCGCCATCCTCTGCGGCCTCTACGGCAGGCTGCGCGGCCTGCCGCCGGCCGAGGCGCTCCTCCTCGCCGGCCTGTTCGCCGCCTCGCCCGTCACGCTCGCCATCGCCGCGATCGTCGAAACGCAAGCCTGGGTCGTCTTTTCCCTCTGGTGGGTCCTGATCGTGGCCGCGCTGACCCTGAAGCTTGCCGACCCCTCGCGCCGCCGGACGCTCGCCCTCCACGCCGCCTGGTTCATCTCCGGCCTGTTCCTCTACGGCATCACGAACCTCTACGCCGTTCAGGCGGCCTTGCTCCACGCCGCCACGCGCCGGGGCGCGATCGCCCGCCGCGCGGCCGGCTCGCTCCTCTTTGCCCTCGCCCTGCTCGCCCTGGGCCTCGCCGCCAGTTGCGCCACCGGCGCCTATATGGATGTCGGCCACGAATTCTGGATCGTCACCCCCTCCGCACGCGGCGGCAGCCTCTCCTGGATCCTCCTGCGTTCGCTCGCCAACTTCCTCCTCTGTTCAGTCATCCTCCCCATCCAGGGGCATTCACTCGATCCCAACCCCGGCATCCCGGGCGAATGGATCCTCTCGTTCCCCAGGCTCGCCTACTCGCCGCTGGGCTGGGTCCTCGCCGGCCTGTGGACGGCATGGCTGTTGGCCGCCGCGCGCGCGGCGTTGCGCGCCGGCGACCCGCCCGTCCGCCGCCTGGCGCTCGGCCAGGCCGCCTGTGTCGGCTTCTTCATCGTGTTTCATTGTTTTTATTATGTTCCGTGGGAAGGGCTCTGGCTCTATACCCCCGCCGTCGTGCCGGCCCTTGTCGCCTTCCAGGTTCCCCTGCTCGCCCGCGTCGCCGCCGGCCCGCCGCGCCGCCGCCTGGCCCTGCGTCTCGCCCTGCTTCTCTTCATCGCGCTGCTCGCGCTGCGCCACGCCCGCTTTCTGCTCGCGCTCCCCGAGATCTTCGCCCCCGTCTGGCGCTAACCCGGTTCAGCGCTCTGCGATCACATCGCGATTGGCGATGAAGTAGCGCGCGCCGCTGGCGATCGTCAGCACCACCGTCGCCAGCATCAGCGCCTGCAGTCCCCCGTGCAGATAGCCGACGCTCGCCCGCGCCGCTTCGGGCAGCGCAAACTGCTCGACGATGTCGCGCCAGATCAGAAACACCAGCCCCGCGATGATCGCCGTCATCTGCGTGATCGTCTTGTTCTTCCCCCAGCGGTCCGCCGCCAGCACGCGCCCCTCCGCCGTCGCCAGCAGCCGCAGCCCCGTGATCAGAAACTCGCGCGCCAGGATGAACGCCACCATCCACGCCGCAAACAGCCGCAGCTCCACCATCCCCACGAACGCCGCCATCACCAGCACCTTGTCGGCCAGCGGATCCATCAGCTTGCCAAAATTCGTGACCCAGCCATGGCGCCGCGCCAGCATCCCGTCGTAGTAATCGGTGATCGCCGCGATGATGAACAGCACGAGTGCCAGCGGATGCAGCCACAGGTCGGCCGCCGCCGGCAGCAGAAACCGCCCCGGCGTCAACGCCAGCAGAAACACCGGAACGATCAGGATGCGAAGGACGGTCAGCTTGTTGGATAGGTTCATCGATCCCCGGCTGCTGCCCGATTGCCGCGTTCGGCCGGGCGACCTCGGCGGGCCGGGCACCCGACTCCGCGCGTTACATCCCCATGATCGGCCGCACCAGTTGCAGCGCCCAGAATCCCGACACCACCACCAGAATGTATCCCCACCATTTGTCGGCCTTCAGTGCCAACCCCATCCCGACAACGATCAGGATCACGACCAACACGAAATCATACAGCATGTCCCCTGTCACCGGAATTCTCATCGCCCACCCCCTCTCACCGCGTCTTTCGAACAATTCTCCGTCCCTCGTCCTCGTCCCTCGCTCTCGCTCCCGAAGGCCTGCCCAGTTTTGTCCCCTCCTTGTGCACCCCCGGTTCATGAGCAACTCGTAATCGCCCTCAACGCCCCCCCAAACTTCGGCTCTCGGCTCTCGTCCTCGGCTCTCGAAAACCCTCCGCCGAGTCGCCTCCGCCCTGCGCCCCACGGATCGCCCTTTCGTGCTCATCCGTGTCGTTCCTGATCCCTTGCTTCATGGCGGAACCCCGGGACAGCCAAACCCCCATCCCCCAGTCCCCGAAGGCTCGGGCCAGGTCCATTCCCGCAACGTCGATTGTCACAGCTTCCAGCTGAAAGGATAGTCCACCGCAGCGCCGGCGCAAAGCGCTTTTCTCCGCCCCCGCCGCGCGCTCAGCTCAGCGGCCGCACACCCGCCTGGCGCAGCTTCTCGCCGACCTGCCCCGGCCGCTCGCAGACGGCAATCCCCGCCGCTTCGAGCGCCGATATCTTCTCCGCCGCCGTCCCGCTCCCCCCGGCGATGATCGCCCCGGCATGCCCCATCCGCTTGCCCGGCGGCGCCGTCCGTCCGGCGATGAACCCCACCACCGGCTTCACCATCTCGCGCTTGACATACTCCGCCGCGCGCTCTTCAGCCGCGCCGCCGATCTCGCCGATCATCACGACCGCCTCGGTCGCCGGATCCTCGTTGAACAGCCGCAGCGAATCCACGAAATCGGTCCCCACGATCGGGTCGCCGCCGATCCCGATGCACGTCGTCTGCCCGAAATTCTCCCGCGTCAGCTCGTTCACAAACTCATACGTCAACGTCCCCGACCGCGACACGACCCCCACCTTGCCCGGCATGTGGATATGACCCGGCATGATCCCGATCTTCGCCTCCCCCGGCGTGATCACCCCCGGGCAGTTCGGCCCGATCACGCGCACCCCCCGGCGCTGCGCTTCCCAGTAGACCTTCATCATCTGCAGCGTCGGGATGCCCTCGGTGATCACGATCACCAGCGGAATCTCGGCGTCGATCGCCTCCAGCGCCGCGTCGGCCGCGAACCGCGCCGGCACGAACACGCAGCAGGCGTTCGGCTGCGTCTCGCGCACCGCCTCCTGCATCGTGTCATACACCGGCCGGTCCAGACACGTCTGGCCCCCGCGGCCCGGCGTCACCCCCGCCACCACCTGCGTGCCGTAATCGATCATTTGCGCGGTGTGGAATTTTCCCTCGTTGCCCGTCATCCCCTGCACCACCAGGCGGGTCGACTTGTCTACCAGAATACTCATCGCTTGACTCGATTCTCTCGTTCTCGCTGAATTTCGTCCCTCGTCCTCGTCTTCGCCCCCAACGGCCTTCCCAAACTTCGGCCCCCTAATCGCCGCTCCGGTGGCTCAGTTCCACCGCCTTCTGCGCCGCTTCGGCCATCGTCGGCAGCATGATCAGGTCCGTCCCTTCCAGCAGTTCGCGCGCCTTGTCCTCATTCGTGCCGACCAGGCGCATCACGATCGGGACGTCGATCCCCGTCAGTTCGCGCGCCTTGAGCACCCCCTCGGCCACCCGGTCGCAGCGCAGCTCCCCCCCGAAATGCTTCACCAGATCCATCGTCCCCATCGCCAGTCCCGCCCCGTTGACCAGGCAGCCGATCTTCCCGTCCAGCTTCACGTAACTCAGCGCGTGGCGCCGCGCCTCGGCCTCCAGCGGCTCCTCTTCGTTCTCGTCGCGCAGCCCCTCCAGGTCCGGATGCAGCGGCAGCGCGTTGTCGTCCAGATTGATTTTCCCGTCGGCCGCGATGATCTCGTTGCGGCTGGTCAGCACCAGCGGGTTGATCTCCACCAGCGAGGCATCCAGCTCGAACAGCGCCCGCTCCAGCGCATGCAGCGTCTCCCCCATCGCCCGGTGCGCTTCCTTCGGAAGCTCCAGAAAATAACACGCCCGCCGCACCTGAAACGCCTGCAGGCCCAGTCCCGGCTGCAATACCAGGTGCAGGATCTTCTCCGGATCGGCCGCCGCCACCTCCTCGATGTCCACGCCCCCCGCCGCCGACAGGATCAGCACCGGCGCCTTGCGCTCGCGATCCACGATCACCCCGGCGTAGATCTCGCGCTGGATGTCGACCCCCGCCTCCACCAGCACCCGCTTGACGGTGATCCCCTTGATGCTCATCCCCAGGATCGCGCGCGCGTGCTGGCCCGCTTCTTCCGCGCTCTTGGCCAGCTTCACGCCGCCGGCCTTGCCCCGGCCCCCCACGTGCACCTGCGCCTTGACCGCGACGGGGTACGTCCCCAGGCTCCTGGCGCTCTCGACCGCCTGGTCCGGCGTCTCCGCCACTTTCCCTTCCGGCACCGGGATGCCCAGCTCCCGGAAGATCTGCTTGGCCTGATACTCATGGATTTTCATAATCGTCCGCTCGAAGGCCCCGGCGGGGCGGTTTGTCTCTGGTCTGGATTGCGCAAGCCGTGCAACGCATGGTTTTACGTCGCGATTCTACTGGCGCGATTCGGGATGTCAAGACATGCCAACCCCCCG
>MVZB01000257.1 GCA_002068205.1 candidate division BRC1 bacterium ADurb.BinA292 | reverse complement strand
GGTCAAGCCGGGCGAGCCGGTCTATCATATCGCAATCCTGACCGAGCGGCGTTACGAGGAAGTGAAGCGCCGGTTTGAGGCGAGTCCCGCCGACGCGCTCTACCGGCGCGTACAGCGCGACCTGGCGACGAATATTGTCCTGCAGGAACGGGCGTCGAACGGGGCCTGTGAAGGGGCGGCGTGAAGGAAGGGCTATCTAACGCCGACGCGCGGAGACGCGGAGGGGTTTGTGGTAAAATGAGGGGATGAGCCAGGATCCCCAACACGTTCCGCGCCCGGAAAGTTCGCGACAAGCGCCGCGCGGACGCGGGGCCGCGGGTAATCCGCGCAATCGCTTTGAACGGGTCGAGCTGGAGCCGTTTGACGAGGACCTTGCGCCGGAGGAGCGGCCGGCGCCCGAGACGCTGTTTCTGCGCGACGCTTCCAAATCCATTATTTCTTACAATGACAGTCCGGATGTCGGCTTCAACGCCAGTCTCAATCCGTACCGTGGGTGCGAGCATGGCTGCAGTTATTGTTACGCGCGGCCGACGCACGAGTATCTCGGTTTTTCGGCGGGACTTGATTTCGAGACGCGGATCCTCGTCAAGGAGGATGCGCCGCGACTGCTGCGGGAAGCGCTCGCCTCGCCCAGGTGGAAGCCGCAGGCGCTGGCGCTGAGCGGCGTGACTGATCCGTATCAGCCGATCGAACGCAGGTTACAGCTCACACGGCGCTGCCTGGCGGTGCTGGCCGAATGCCTGAACCCGGTGGTGATGATCACGAAGAATGCCCAGATCACGCGCGACCTGGACCTGCTGGCGGAGTTGGCGCGCCGGGGATGCGCGAATGTGAATATCACGATTACGACGCTGGACGCCGAGCTGGCGCGACGGCTGGAACCGCGCACGTCGACGCCGCGGGCGCGGCTCGAGGCGATTTGCCGACTGCGGGAGGCCGGCGTGCCGGTGGGGGTGCTGATTGCGCCGGTGATCCCCGGGCTGACCGACCATGAACTGCCGGCGATCGTGAAGGCGGTAGCCGACGCGGGGGCGGGCTGGGCGCGATACATCCTGCTGCGCCTGCCCCACGGGCTGAAGGAGTTGTTCAGCGACTGGCTGGAGCGGAATGAACCGCTCAAGCGCGACAAGGTGCTGGGGCGGCTGCGCGCGATGCGCGGTGGGAAACTGTACGACAGCCGGTTCGCGACGCGCGGCCGGGGGGAAGGGTCGTGGGCCGATCAAATCGAGACGCTGTTTCGGGTGGCGCATCGGCGGGCGGGGCTCGGTGATCCGCCCGCGCTCAGTTGTGACGCGTTTCGCCGTCCGGTCGTGGGGCAGATGGAGTTGTTTGGGTCAGGGTGGTGAGCGGGCGGGGGCGGATTGAGTCTACGTTCAACCGGGGGCGGTCAGCAGGAGTTTGCCGACGTCGGTGACCAGGCATTCCATGAAATGGGCCTTGGCCTGCGGGGTATAGAAATAGGGGGCTTCGGCGGCGGCGGCCTCCAGGCGGGCGGCGGCGGCGAGGAGGCCGGGGGGCGGAAAGGCCTCGCTCAGACGCCGGAGGTTGTCGACGAGATCGGAGTTGAGGGCGCCGTCGCCGCGCATGGCGAGGACGAGCGCGTCGCGCAGGAGGGTAACGGCGACGGCGATCCCCTCGGCGAGCGAGTCGCCGGCGCCAGCCAGCCGGTCGGCGACATGAAAGACGGCCGCAAAGCCGTGGGTATGGAACAGCAGCAGCGCGTCGATGGTCTGGCGGCGGGCGTCGAGGCAGCGGCTGTCGGCCCATTGCAGCGCGCGACCGGGCCGGCCCTCGGCGAGGGCGGCAAGCAGGCGCGCGCGCGGCTCGTCGAGCGGGCGGTGCGCGCGCAGCCACGCCGCCAGTTCGTCGATGGCGACCGGTTCGAGGCGCAGCTCGGCACAGCGCGAGCGGATCGTGTCGAGCAGCCGGTGCGGGACACTGGTGACCAGGACGAAGGCGAGGCGCCCGTGGGGCTCCTCGAGGATCTTGAGCAGGGCATTGGCCGCCGCCGTATTCATGCGGTCGGCCGGGTCGATGACGAAGACCTTGCGCGGGGCCTCGAGCGGGGCCGTCATGGCGCGATCCTCCAGCCGCCGGATCTCATCCACGACGATGCTCCGCGAGACGGTGCTCTTGCCGCTGATTTCAAACATGTCGGGGTGGACGCCGCGCACGACCTTGAGCGATTTGGGGTCGGTGGCGGGATCGCGGCCGTCGGCGGCGATTTCGCGCGCGAGCGCCCAGGCCAGGGTTGATTTGCCGATGCCCTCGGGCCCGCTCAGCAGGATGGCCTGGGGCAGGCGCCGCTGGCGCCAGGCCTGGCGCAGGTAGCGGCGGACGGCCTGGTGGCCGAGGACCTGGTCCAGCGTGCAGGCGCGGCGCGGATCGGGGGGCGCGGGAGCGGTGTCGGCCGCCTTGGCCATCATGCCTCACTCAGCCGGGGGTGTTGCCGGAAGGGGGAATGTCGAGCCGGGTTGGACTGCGTCACGCGCTCGGCAGAAACCCCGCCTTGTTGAGCAGTTGGAGACTCAGGCCCGACTCCCTGGCGCGCAGCGTCGCCAGGGCGCGGACAACATAGCGCGCCAGCAGATCGACTTCGAGATTGACGGCGTCGCCGGCCACCGCGCGCCGCAGCGTTGTCGCCTGCGCCGTGTGGGGGATCACGGCGACGGTGAACCAGTCCTCGCCGGTCTCGACCATGGTCAGGCTGATGCCGTCGAGGGCGATCGAGCCCTTCGGTGCGAGAAACGGCTCCAGTTCGCGCGGGCAGCCGACTTCCAGCAGCCACGATTCGCCCTGGGGATCGAACCGCCGGATGCGGCCGACGGCGTCGACATGCCCCAGCACGAGGTGGCCGCCGAGGCGGTCCTCCGCGCGCAGGGCGCGCTCCAGATTGACGAGGGCGCCCAGGGGGAGGTCGCCGAGCGTGGAGCGGCGGCGGGTCTCGGGCGAGAGAAAGAACGAGAGCTGGTCGGGAGCGGAAGAGGCTTCGGCGGTGAGGCAGACGCCGTTGACCGCAATCGATTCGCCGGCGCGCAAGGCATCCAGGGGCCGATCGGGCTGAACCACCAGCCGCAGGCCGCCGCCGGTCTGCAAACGCTCGCGAATGACCCCGACGGACTCAATGATGCCGGTGAACATGGTTCAGGGGGCCGCTTGGGACGCGGCGGGCGGGGCGGGTTCGGTCGTCGAGACGCCGTCGGCGGCATCCAGTTCGGCCTGGGTTGCGCCGGGGGCCGCGGCATCGGCGTCGGCCGCCGGCGCGCCGCCGGCCGTCTCGACGACGGTGACCGGCGCGGGGGCTTCGAGGCCGGCGCGGGCACGCAGGCGCTCCAGACGCAGTTTGGCGGTGGCCTGGAAACTCGCCTGGGATTCCTGCTCGCGGATCGCCGTGCGGAGTTGTTCGCTCAGTTCGGTGTCGAGGGGCGAATCGGCTTCGTCGGCGGAGTCGGTCTGGGCGACGGGCGCCGGCCGTTCGTTGACGATCCGCTCGAGGACGGCGATGGCGCGCTCGTTGTCGCCCGTCAGTTCGTAATAACGGGCTTCGCCAAGCATGGCATAGTAGGTCAGGTAGGAATGGTCGGGGGCGGCATCCTGAGCCTGCTCGAAATTGAGCAGGGCGGCGTCGAGTTCGCTGCGGCGGGCCTGTTCGTTAGGCTGGGAGAAGGAAGCGTTTTCGTGGGCATAGGCCAGCGCGATGCGTCCCTGGGCGCGCTGTTCGGCGGTGCGCGCCTCATCGATGTACTGCTGGTAGGCGCGCTGGGCCTCCTCCCAGTTGCCCAGTTCGTAGTGGATTTTTCCCTTCAGGAAGAGGGCTTCATGGCCGAGCGGGGTATCGCCGTGGGAATCATGCAACTGGTCGAGCGCGGCGAGCGTGTAGTCGACCTCGCGCTGGCGATCGGTTTCGTCGGTGGCCTGGATCAGCCGACCGTAGCCTTCGAGCGCGTCCGACATCAGGCGGTTCGATTCGATGATCACGCTGTTGCGATGGCTGCGCACGGCGGTGAAGATGATGACGCCGAGGATCAGGACGATAGCGGCGGCGATCAGTTTTTTGCGGTTGCGCTGGAGGGTGAGCAGCGTTTCCTGCAGGCTCTCGGCGACTTCGTCGCGCTGCAATTCATTGGCGGTCGGACGCTGGGCTTTGGCCATGGTGGTCTCGGTGGAAAGGTGACTCGGAGATGGACGGCCGCGGGCGGACGCTCATCGATCCTGCGCGCGCGCCGGGTCAACGCGCACGAAATAGACATCACACGATGCGACCGCCGAAAAATCAAGAGCTTATTCCGGCGGCGGGCAAAAAGGAAGGGACAGAAGGGACGCAAAGGACATAAGAGGATTGAGAGAGGCGTGGGGATTCTCAGGCAGGGTGAGGCCGAAGGCGTTTGAGGGAGATCATCTGGAAACAGGTCGGGATCGGCCGGGCGCGGGCGATCCAAGGCGGTGGCGGCGTGCTGCGCTGCCATGCTCTGCCACAGCACTTCAAGAAGTCGGCGCGACGTCGTTCCCATGGGGATGGGGCGGCAGAGAGCGTGAAGTGGTCATCGTTTACCCGCTGTTTCAGCCACGCGGGAGCATGGGCGGGCGGGCCGGCGGCATGTTTGGCGGCTGGCTGGGTGGTGAAGCCCCAGACGGGGCCCTCAGTCTGGGCGCCGTAGCCGTTGGCGCGGACCTGCCAGTTGTAGAGCGTGGCGGG
>MVZB01000256.1 GCA_002068205.1 candidate division BRC1 bacterium ADurb.BinA292 | reverse complement strand
TCTCTCACGTACGCATTCGGCGCTGATCTGATCAATTGGGAGATCCAACTCGATCAGCCGCCGCGTCTGCACGCCAGTCTTTATCTCGAGATCGGTCACGAATCCTGCTCCCGTTCCTGTTGTTGATATGGATCTCTCATCAGGCGGGCTTCCTACTGCGGCCGGTGGCCGGTTGACGTTCACCGCTCGATTTCGTCAGGGAATCAGGCCGGGCGGGATTCGGCTCCCGTTCCCCCACCCGGCCACAATCGGACTTTCTGGCTCTCATGTGTCGCGCGTGACAGCGGCCTTCTTAGGGACCGCGCATACTCGCCACCCCCTTTCCCATTGGGATGCTTTCCCGCCCGCCGGTACCCCTTCTGCCAGCGTCCGGAAAATGCTAGTGCCCACTCACACAGCAGGCTTTCGCCGCGAACATCCGCTCGCTAAACTCCATCGCCGCGCGGTAGGCTCGCCCATGCTCACCGTCGCCATGGGTCGCTTCCACCGCCGCGCGAAACTCGGCTCCCGTGCCGCCGAAACACCCTGTGTAGTATTTGATCGCCCCCTCGCGGCAGACCGCCGTGAGCATGGCGCGGCGGGAGCCCAACGGCCCAAGGCACAAATACAGGTCGCCGTCGCCGATGCTGGCCCCGTAGCCGATGCTGGCCCCGTCGCCGATGCTGGCCCCGTCGCCGATGCTGGCCCTGTCGCCGATGCTGGCCCCGGAGCCGATGCTGGCCCCGTCGCCGATGCTGGCCCTGTAGCCGATTTCAATCTCCCGTCCGTCGCGCCGGTAGATCGTCCACTCGACGCCGAAGCGCGTGATCGTCTCGTGTTCCCACGTCTTGATCTCAGACCATAGCCACATGTTTGGCCTCCTAATACCCCATCGCAAACTTCGCCGCGGCCCAGCCGACGACGCTCATGCAGGCGACGGTGATCAGGATCGTCAGCGCGGCCAGCACAGCGGCCGTGATCAGTTCCATGCGCCGCGCCCGCCGCCGAACCGCGATCAGTTCCGCGTCGGCCCGCGCGCAGGTCAGGCGCAGATGCGTTGCCCTCACAGGCTCTCCGTACATGGCGCTACCTCCTGGGTTGTCTCGATTGCCTGAACACACGTGATTTCGATCTGCTCGAGCGTGCCAGCCATGCGGTAGGTGAACGTCTCGATGGCCTCGGCCTCGCCCAGCGCCCGCACCGTCAGCTCGCCGTGCCCCTCGGGCAGGTCCGGCGTCCACGGCGCGATGCGGAAGTGGATGCGATAGGTCGTCAGCATCAGCCCTTGCCCTCCATGCGCCGCGCGAGCTGGGCGTCCAGTTGATCCAGATACCATAGCCGTTCGGCATGCTTGAGAATCACGGCCACCCGCCGCCAGCGCCCGCGCGTCAGTCGGCCGCCGTGGTCCGCCCCGGCTTACCCGGCCTCATCGCCTCCGCCTCCCGCCGGGTAAACACCCATTGTCGCCCCAGGCGCCCGCCCCGCCCCCGGCCGCAGCCGCTCGGCTTCCTCCTCCGTATAGATCCACAGCCGCGGATTGATTTGCACGCCGATCTGCTCGCCCCGATCCCGCATCCGGCACGCACGGTCCTGGATCACGCGCGGATGACATTTGTAGCGTTGCGCGATGTCGCGAGTAGTCAGGGGTTTGGGGTTTTGGGGTTTGTTCATGATGCGACCTCCGGTTTGGCCTTGGCGATGGCGGCGCGGGCTTCATCCAACCATGGCGGTTTCTGCCCGTTTGATTCGGCAAAGCCGATGCCCCAGTTGACGGCGTGCTCCAGCGCCTCCAGTAATTCGGGCCAGTGGCCGTCGTCCGCGATAACAGCGGCGTACGGCCGTACAGACCACGGTCCCGGCGTATGCGCCGCTCTGGCTTCGGTCGCCTGGTCCGCCTGGTTCTGGTTCGTCGTCTGGTTCATGTCGTCGCCTCCTGTGCGATGTTCGATGGGGGTGGGGTTAGAGTTCAACTTCGTAAACGTCCATCGAATGCCGCTCGAACCTGCGGATCGCGGTTGTCTGCGCTTCATCGCGCAGCGCGAAACAGTCAAGCCGCTGACCACTTGCGAGCGTGTTGCGCGCTAGGGTAAGCGGTGCGGTCGTCTCTCCGCCTCGTTCGCCGTCGCGCCCGTAGGGAGCGCCGTAGATGCGCGTCGTGTATCTGCGTGCCATGATTCGTTCCTCCAGTCCTCAGTCTCATCGGCGGTCTGTCCCGCCTGTCATGATTAGAGTATCGCACATGCGACGGTGCATGTCAACCCCCTGATGTCGATTTTTTTAAACTTTTTTTCGCCCCCGCCCCCGGCATAAAAAAAACGCCCCCGGTTTCCCGAGGGCGATGCCTTGCGGCCACTCTCAATCCGCGTTGCCGGCCACCCTGCGCGGAGGCCAGCCATTGCCGGGGTGGGTATGCCCCGACACCTAAGCGGCGACGTCAAACACCGCCGCGAATCTTCCGGCTGTCTGCGGCCCCCACCGACCGTCAACGGTGATCCGCTCCCCCGGCAGGCTGTTGAGGTACGCCTGCAACCGCGCCACCTCCCAGCGGCCTGCATCCGGCCCCGTGACCGGCCCCGACCGCTCGACGGTCTCCACGCGCAACGTCGGCATGAGGCTCGGGAACAGGCGCAGCAGATGCCACAGGATCGCGGCGCCGCCTGCCTGGCGCGTGATCGCGCTCGCGTCGAACTTGCCGTCGCTCGTGTATTTGCCCCGGTGGTGGTGGTTTGTCAGGCCCCAGAGATAGGGGGAGTTGACATCCGGGTGACTGAGCAGGTAGCCCAGCCCGTTGTAGAGCTCGAGCGCCAGCAGGTGCTCGTGAATCGCGCCCCAGGCGAACCCGCTCCACAGCCGGCGCTTGAGATGCAGCGCATCGACCGCCGATTCCTCCCACGTCGCGAACGGCCCCCGCCCCGCCGGCACGTTGATCGTTGCGCGCTCCAGCGGATCGCCGTTGTGAAGGTGGCCGCCGAACGAGAAGTTGCTCTCGAGCGAATGCAGGATCCCGACCAGATACCACGGCACGCCCGGCCCGCCCTGCGCCTGTGTGGCCCGCTGGACGGCCAGATAGCGCCGGTGGCCCTCGACGATCTTGTGCGCCTCGCGGTCGCCCGCCTCGGGCTTGAGCGTGCGCCAGAGGCCGTTGTAGCAGTGGATGAGGCCGGGAGAGAGGAGGGGCATCATAGGTCCTCTTGAGCCGTCGGCACGCTGGAGTGTTTCAGCGCCTCGATCTTCGCCTTCGCCAGCTCCGCCGGCGTCACGGCCTTCGCGCTTTCACCCTGCCGCCTGGCGCTGATGATCTCGTGAATGATGCCGTTGATCACTTCCTCGCTCATAAGCACGCGGTCGAGATCAATGCCTTTGTCCCGCGCCAATTTCCGCGCGTAGTTGGTCGCCATCCGCCGGAACTCCTCGCGCTGCTCGGGGCTCAGCTTGAGGCCCTCGCGCTTGGCGATCCGTGCCCGGTTCTCCCACACCCACTCCACGCCGCCCCGGAGCGCGTCCTCGGCCTGCTGGCGCTGCTGCTCGGAGAGCTTGAGCCGCCGGATGACCCACGTGCCGGCCGCGCCGATCGCCGCGAGCACAAACGCGATGACGGCCTCAGACTCCAACAGTCTCAACAGAAACTCTTGCCAGTTCATGATGTCCCTCGATTCGGATTTTCGGCCCGATTCGTCTAGCAAAGCGGGCGCGGAAGAGTTTGTTTCACGGGCCGGTCAGCGCCGGCGATACGGCTCCCGAGGCCGCTGCCGCGAGTCCCGCCGCGATCCCGGCTTCGATCGCCGCAGTGATGATGTCGCGGTAGAAGTCGGCCGTGCCTTGGGCGTCGGTGTCGGCCTGCCCATTGATCAGCAGCTCCCAGCTCCCATCGGCCTCGACGCCGGCCTGCGTCTGCCCCTCGGACAATTTCTTGCCCCCCGGCGGCACGCGCTCGATGACGTGCGTGGAGATGTAGGAGCCGTCGGCATTGACTTCCTCGTACTTGACCTCGTGCGTCGAAACGCAGCTCGCCAGCAGCAGCGCCAGCGCGATCAGCAGGATTCCCATCACGATCATGTTCAGTCTGTTGACGATGTTCAGGATGTTCATAATTGGCCCCTTTCGGCCATGAATGTGGCGACCAGCAAAATCGACCCGACCACGAGCGAGAGGAACGCCGAAAGCCCGGTGATGATCAGCCCGACCTCAAGCCGCGCCTGCCTCGCCATGCGGTACGCCCGCTCGCGTTCCTCGTTTTCGATCCAGCGCTTCATAAGGCTTATCTGGATCACGAGCGCATTCTCGTTATCTCCCCACAGCAGCTTGCTCTGGCGTTCCGTGCGCTCGTCTAGATCACGGACGCCACGCTCCAGATGCTCCAGCCGTGCCGTGTGGCCGTCGAGCGCGTCGAGCCGCTTTTCAATCCGCTCAATGCGTTCATTTTGCGTGCAGTGCTCGTGATCGTCGGGGGTCATCAGGTCCTCCGTGGATCAAGCTATTCCGCCGGCGTCTCGGCCTTGGCCTCCTGGCCCTCGGCCAGGCTCCGGACAATCGCATCTCTCCGCTGGCGCATCTCGTGGAGGCGCATCTCCGTCGCCTCAATCTGCACGTCGAGCGCGCCCACCGCGCGGATGCGCTGCTCGCGCTCGGTCAGTTTCACCGTGACCGGCGGGGTAGACGCCGTCGGCTCGGCGTTGGCGGTTTGTTCATTGCCTTCCATTCGATCCACGGCATGGAATTGCCGCACC
>MVZB01000255.1 GCA_002068205.1 candidate division BRC1 bacterium ADurb.BinA292 | reverse complement strand
AACCCGCCCCACGCCAAGTGGTTCGTCGGCGGACGCACCAACGTCTGCTACAACTGCGTCGACCGTCACATCAAGGGCCCCCGCCGCAACAAGGCCGCCCTCATCTGGGAGGGTGAAAACTACGATCAGCGCACCCTGACCTACTGGGATCTCTACCGCGAGGTCAACAAGGCCGGCAACATGCTGCGCTCCTTCGGCGTGCGCAAGGGCGATCGCGTCGCCATCTACCTGCCGATGATCCCCGAGGCCGTCATTGCGATGCTCGCCTGCGCCCGCATCGGCGCCGTCCACTCCGTCGTCTTCGGTGGCTTCTCCGCCGAGTCCCTCGCCGACCGCATCAACGACTCCAAGTGCAAGGTCCTCATCACCGCCGACGGCGGCTTCCGTCGCGGCGGCCTCCTCCCGCTCAAGCACGACGCCGACTATGCCCTCCAGCAGTGCCCCTCCATCGAGAAGGTCGTCATCGTCAAGCGCGGCGATTTCCCCCTCCGGGTCAAGGAGGGCCGCGACTACTGGTGGCATCGCCTGATGGACGACCAGCCGCAGTACTGCGAACCGGAATGGGTCGACAGCGAGGATCTGCTCTACATCCTCTATACCTCGGGCACCACCGGCAAACCCAAGGGGATCATGCACACCACCGGCGGCTACATGGTCCACTGTTATGCCACGTCGAAGTGGGTTTTTGACCTCAAGGAAGACGACGTCTTCTGGTGCACCGCCGACGTCGGCTGGGTCACCGGCCACAGCTACCTGACCTACGGCCCGCTCGCCAACGGCGCCACCTGCGTCATGTATGAAGGCGCCCCCAACTGGCCCGACAACGACCGCTTCTGGCGTATCGTCGAAAAATACGGCGTCACCATCTTCTACACCGCCCCCACCGCCATTCGCGCCTTCATGAAATGGGGGCGCAAGTGGCCCCAGAGCTGCGACCTCTCCTCCATCCGCCTGCTCGGGACCGTCGGCGAACCGATCAACCCCGAGGCCTGGGTCTGGTACTACCGCTTCATCGGCGGCGAACGCTGTCCCATCATCGACACCTGGTGGCAGACCGAAACCGGCGGCATTATGATCACCTCGCTCCCCGGCATCACCACCATGAAGCCCGGCTCCGCCACCCGCCCCTTCCCCGGCATCTCCGCCGAAATCCTCAACGACGCCGGCGAGGTCGTCCCCACCGGCGGCGGCTACCTCGCCCTGACCAGGCCCTGGCCCGGCATGCTGCGCGGGATCTACGGCGACATGGAACGCTACGAAAACACCTACTGGTCCAAGTGGGGCAAGTCGATTTACTTCCCCGGCGACGGCGCCAAACGCGATGAGGACGGCAACTTCACCGTCATCGGCCGCGTCGACGACGTCATCAACATCGCCGGCCATCGCATCGGCACGATGGAGATCGAGTCCGCCCTCGTCGATCATCCCGGCGTTGCCGAGGCCGCCTGCGTCGGCCGCGCCCACGACGTCAAGGGCCAGGCCCTCGTCGCCTTCGTCACCATGAAGGAAAGCGCCGAGGTCAGCGACAACGTCTTCGAAAAGCTCAAGGAACACGTCGCGAACAAGATCGGCGCCATCGCCCGCCCCGACGAGATCATCCTCACCGCCGACCTGCCCAAGACCCGCTCGGGCAAGATCATGCGCCGTCTGCTCAAAGACATCGCCGAGGGCCGCATGCTCGGCGACACCACCACCCTGGCCGACCCCGCCGTCGTCTCGATGCTCCAACGCCAATACAGCGAGGAGTAACCGCGGGATTACGCGCGCCATTCCAACGCCCCGGCTCATCCCGAGCCGGGGCGTTCTCATATCATCCCTCACTCAAAGATCGTCTCCCGTCCTCGTCCTCGCCCCCAAAACTCTACCCGAATTGTGAATTCCTATTCCCTCATCACCCACCCTCGCAGCCGGTCGTAAATCCGGTTGCCCAGCATCCGCCGGGCGAACTCGCGCCGCCGCGCCCCGCGCGCCATCCGCGCCAGCTCGGCCGTCTCCCCCGCCAGCAGCCGGCTCAGAAACGCCTCGGGTTGATCATTGACGATCGGCACCCGCGGCAGCGCCAGCAGATCCCCCTCCGGCGGCGCCAGCCCGACGCGGGACGTGAACAGATAACGATAGCCGGCCGCCCGCGCCCGCTCGCGAACCCGCCCGTCGCCCCGCCCGCCCGGCAACGCCAGCGCCGGAATTTCCTCGCCCAGCAGCTCCTCCAGCCGCGCCTTGGATTCGCGCAGCTCGCGGTCCAGTTCGGCGGTCGTCAGGTCCGACAGATAACGGTGCGAACAGCCGTGGCTGCCCAGCAGCATGCCGGCGTCGCGCAGCGCGCGCAGCATCGCCGGCGTCATGAACCGCTCGGCGCCGATCCAGTCGGTGGTGATGAAGAACGCCGCGCGCAGCCCGCGCCGCCGCAGCAGCGGCAGCGCCAGCTCGTGATTCGACGCATGGCCGTCATCGAACGTGATCCACGCCTGCCGCGGCGCGCCCCGCCCCCGCGCCAGCTCGTCCCACTGCGCGGCCATCGGCGCGGCATGGTGGGCAAGCTGCTCAAGCTGCCGGTCGAAGACCGCCGCATCCAGCGCATAGCGCCGCGCCCCGGGGTCCGCCAGTTGCGGGTCGCGCCGGCAATGCGCGTCGACCTCCGCGGGCGACAGCCCCGCCGGCCACAGCGCATGGTACATCAGGATTGGGAAGCCAGGTTTCACGGGCGGCGGGTCTCGGGCGATGGGATCTGGATCGCGTCGACGCGCGGTCAAATCATAGCCCGCCCCGGCGCGCAAACGCCAGACCCGCCGCGCGCCGGCGCGCCGCCGAGTCAAAAGCGAGATCCCCCGCCGGGTGCATGGTCCCGGCGGGGGATCGGATCGATGGAACACCGTTCAGGCGGGGCCTCTCCTCGCGGCGAGCGCCGGCCTCCTGCCTGGCGCCGATTAGAAGGAGTGCGCGAATTCCCGGATCAGCCGCAGCGCTTCACGGTAGGCGGTCTTCGACCCGCGGCCCAGCGGCCCGAAGATGTCGCGCAGCATGTTGATCTCGTGCCCGGTGGGCTTGTAGAGCGCCCACAACTCGTCGTCCTTGAGCAGATCGCGCAGCCCCTTGGGCATCGCCTTGTCCTTGTCCAGGAACTCGCGCATCTGCTCGCGATTCTCCAGCTTCGAGTAGTCGGGCTTCTTGCCCTTCTTCTTGACCGATTCCGCCTCGCTCTCGACGACGGCGGCACTCTGGAGCTCGATATACTCCTGATACTCTTCGGGCAGTTTGCTCTTGACCCAGAGCAGCACCGCCCGGCGTTCCGAGATGGCAGCGTCGGCCGCCATCTTCAGCCACAGCTCGAGCGAGGGCTTCACATACCCCTTTTCGAACTTGAAGATTGCGGGGCCCGAAACATTGTAGCGGGCGCCGTACTGATCCTGTGTGAGATTATCCTTCTGCCGGCTGGCATAGATAATCTCACCGAGGTAGTTCTTCATCACGGTCGTGTCTCCTGAAGGTGAATCGACCTGGCGTGAGCAGCGGATTCTCCGCGAAGCCAGTTAGGGAAAGCATGAGCCAGCAATGCGATGATGACACGGAAGGCTTGAGGCAGCGATTGCCAGCAACAGACAGCAAGCAGGTCAGGTTCGATTCCCTTGATATTCCTGCGGTGGTTATAGTTAGCATCCGTACCCTGTTAGGGAAGCTATCACACCGGAAATTGAAAAGACAACCCGGAAAAAACAGTTTTTTTTTGATGCAGAAACCGGTCAGGCAATCCGCCTGTCTAAGTCATTTCAACCGGCCATCCCGGCGGGCGCATTCGGTTCGAATTTGCCAAATTGTATGAATTCGGCGTCTTTGGGATCATAGATTCTTGACGACGGACTCATTAAGGCCTCACCCCGCGCCATGAATCTGGCGCCAACGGAAGACAACCGACCCACGCGACGATTTGTGCAGCGTTTAACCTTTGGGGCCATGACAGATTGCCATGAGGTTTTTCAAGCGCACCGGCCCGGTGCGTACGCCAGGAATTCAAGAAGGGGATGGACCGGCCGCAGTTGACGAAGGGGCTGATCCGCCGGCAATTGTTAATGAATGGTGAATCCTGACGGAATTGCGCGAGCTGACGGGACAGCATCGGCCGTCGTGAACCTCCAAGCTCAAACGGAAATCGCCCGCAGCCTCCGTTCGTGCCGAAGGAGCCGGCTTTTCATCGCCGTCCCCGCGCCGAATTGCCCCGGCGCCTCGGCCCGCCCGCTTGGAGGCCCGACGGGGCCCTGCGCTGGTTCTACGAAGCCGACATCGGGCGAAATTGACCTTCAGGCGGTCAATCGCCTATTGTAGAGACGTGACCAAGACGAAAACACGGCGATCGCGAAAAGTCCCCCCGGGGCAGTGCCGGCCGGCGCAGCCGGCCATTTCGCCGACAGACGCCGTTCTCGAAAGCATTTCCGACGGCGTATTCACGGTGGACCGGAATTGGCGGATCACTTCGTTCAACCGCGCGGCCGAGGAGATTACCGGAATTCCCCGGAAAGAGGCTCTCGGGCGCTTCTGCTCCGACGTCTTTCGTTCCAGCATGTGCGAGGCTGATTGCGCCTTGCGGCGGACGATGAAGACGGGAAAGCCGATCATCGGCCGCTCCGGCTTCATCATCAAGGCCGACGGCCGGCGCATTCCGATCAGCGTTTCGACGGCCGTTTTCCGCGATCGGGCGGGCCGCATGGCCGGCGGCGCGGAAACGTTCCGCGATTTG
>MVZB01000254.1 GCA_002068205.1 candidate division BRC1 bacterium ADurb.BinA292 | reverse complement strand
GTCGACGCCGAAATCGCCGACGATCACGCGCGGTTCGACATCGACCCCGCCGTCGAGCCCGAGCACCATCGCTATTCCGCCCGCCTGGCGCTCGCCTTGCGCCGCCTCGCCGCGGAGCGGAACCTGCACGCCTTCACCACCAACTTCGGCTCGTTCGTCAACTGCCCCTCGATTCAAACCGCCCCGTTCCTCGGCATCAACCACCTGATCGCCGCGAATCACGGCTACGCGGGCGAGGGCAACGTCACGATCGCCGCCCTCGACGCCCTTCTTGGGCGCCTGTTCGGCCAGAGCAATTTCTGCGAAATGTTCACCCCCGACTACGCCAACGATCGGCTCTTCTTCTATCACATGGCCGAGGGCAACTACGCCATGGCGCGCCCGGCGCCGCCGCCGCGGCTGATCCAGGTCCCGTTTTTTCCGGACTCCTGCCGTCCCTATCTCACGCCGGTTTACCGCTATGAGCCTGGCCCCTCGACTTTCGTGAACCTGACGACCGATGCCGAGGAGCGGTTTCGCCTGATCGCCTTCGAAGCCGACGTGACCGACGACGGCCTGGATGAGCCGATGACCGCCCCGTATTTCTTCATCCGCGCCGCGGGCCGCGTCGGCGACCTGATCGATGCCTACGGCATGGCGGGCGGCACCCACCATCTCTGCCGCATCCGCGGGCGCCGGTCCGATCAGCTCGCCCGCATCGCCCGCATGCTCGGCATGGACTGGGTCCGGTTATGACGCAGTCTTCCGTGATCGGCGTCGATCTCGGTTCCACCAACGTCAAGGCGCTGCTGGTTGGCGCGCGCGGCCACATCGTCGCCCGCGCCGCCGTCCCCTGCCCGGTCAGCCGCGATCCCGCGGGCCGCGTCACGCAAGCCCCGGCGCTCTGGCTCGATGCCCTCGAGGCCGTCGTCGCCCAACTGCGGGCCGCCGCCGGTTCTCTGGAACCGGTCGTCGCGCTGGCCCTCTCATGCCAGGCCGATACCCTCGTCGCGTGCGACGCGACGGGCCGCGAACTGGCTCCGGCCATCAGTTGGATGGATCAGCGCGCCCACGCGGAATCACGCCGGCTGGAACGGCTGCGCCCGGACTGGCGCGCCCTGACCGGCAAGCCGATGTCGCCCTACAGCCCGCTCGCGAAAATCCTCTGGCTGCGCGCGCACGAGCCGGACCTGGCCGCGCAAACCCGCCGCTGGTGCCAGCCGGCCGACTACCTCGCCGCCGCCTTGACCGGCCAATGGGTCAGCGACCTGAACAGCGCTTCCTTCTCGCACGGTTTCAGCCTGGAACGGGGCGATTGGGATCCCGCGCTCCTCGCCGAACTCGATCTCGAGGGAACGCTGGCCCCGCTCCGGCCCTCGGGCCAGGTGCTGGCGCCGCTGCGCGATGCCTGGCGCCGCCGGCTCGGCCTCCCGGCGCAAACTCAATTCGTCCTGGGCGGGCACGATCAGGCCTGCGCCTCGCTGGGCATTCAACCCCCCGGCGCCGACGAGCTCGACCTCTCGGCGGGCACCGCCTGGGTGCTCTTCCGTCCTGTATCCTCCCGCTCCGCCGGCGCCAGCGAAAACCTCGTGATCTATCGGCATGCCGTGCCCGACCGTTGGGCCCTGCTGGCGGCCTTCCCCGGCGGCGGCGTGCTCGAGGCGTTCCTCGACGTGCTGGGCGTTTCCCGCGCCGAGGCCTTCGGCCCGCCCGGCGGCGGGCTGCTGGCCACTCTCGCGGCGGACGACCTCCGCGACGATCTGATCGTCCTGCCGTTCCTCCTGGGCGCCTCGTCCCTGGATGCCGACGCGTCGGCGCGCGCGGCCATCCTCGGCCTGCGGTCGCATCATCGCCCGCGCAACCTGATCGCCGGGCTGATGCGGGCCGTCGCCTTTGAGACCCGCCGTTATTATGAATTATTCCAGTTGCCGGGTGATCCGCCCCGCCGGATCAAAATGATGGGGGGCGCCAGCCGCGGCCCGTTGTGGCCGCAGCTTATCGCCGACGCCTGCAATACCACGGTCGTGGTTCTGGATGAACCGGACGCCTCCGCCCTGGGCGCCGCGTTCCTCGCGGGATGCGGCGCCAGTCTCTGGTCCTGGGACGGTCTGCCCGCGTATCCCCACGGGATACCGGTTTCACCCGATCCCGCCCGAACGGAAGCCGCGGCCAGAGCCTTCGCGGATTACCGGGATGCGCTGGGCGCCGACCGCCTGCGCCGTGCGCGCGAATCGCCGGTGCCGTCCGCGACTTGACGCCCGATCCGTAGCCTTCATTTCCTCATCAGATTTCCATAGACCTGATCGATGATCCGCACGCGTGCTTCCGCCATCTCCGCGCCCTCGGCGGCCGCCGGCTTGTCGAACAGCGTGAAATGGCCGAACCGATCCTCGCCGCGGACGAGCATCGCAAACGACTGCTCCGCGTTCTGAACGACGTCCGGCGTAATGAACCGCACCGCCAGCCCAATGCGCCATGCGTCAGAGCGGTTCGCCTCCGATCCATGGATGATGCCGACATGATGGATCGACATCTCCCCCGGCTTCAGTTCCAGGGTCACGGCCTCCTCCCGCCGGATCTGGACGCTGATCTCCTGCCCGCGCGCCAGTATGTTCGTGTCGGAGGGCTTGTCCTCGTGCGGAAGCTGCGGCCCGCGGTGACTCCCCGGGATCACCTGCATCGCCCCATTCTCGCCCCCGCTGCGTGTCAGCGCGATCCACGCCGTCGCCACATTTGGCGGCCTCAGCCCGTAATAGACCCCATCCTGATGCCACGAGACATATGACGACGACCGCGGCGGCTTGGCAAACCAGCGCGAATCCCAGATCATCAGATCGGGGCCGAGGATCGCTTCCACCGCATCCAGCACGCCGGTCGACGTCGCCATTTCATAGACCCAGGGAAGATACGCGTGCGCCTCGGCGAAGAAGCGGTATTCCTCGCGCGGCTTCAGTTCGGCGAGTTCCTCTCGAATCGATTGTACGTACTCAAGGTAACATTTCCGGTAGCGATCGGCCTCTTCATCCGGGAAGACCCGAATCGGGAACACGTAGCCGTTCCGGTCATACGTTTCCTTTAAACTGTCACGGGCATTCAGCATGGGAGGCTCCGCTGCTTTTATACAATAAAATAATTCCGGTCGAATCCATTGGGATTCATCGCAATCGAATGGCCCGCTATTGCAGTCCGGCCTGTTCCATGAAGAACTCATACATCCGCATATCCTCCAGCAGTTCCGGCAGCAGGCCGTGCGGAATCCCCGGTTTGGCCAATAGGCGCAGGTCGCCCCCCAGCGCGACATACCGGTCCCGCATCTCAATTTGATGCTCCAGCGGCAATAATGCGTCGGCCTCCCCCACAATATGAAAGATCGGGATGCTCCGGCCGGCCAGCAGCGCCAGGTTGTCGATCGGATTATGTTCGCGGTAAACCGCCGTGAATTCCTCCAGCGGCATGCCGTAGGCCTTGGCCGCCTCCTCCATTCCCGGAAAGAGCGCCAGATCGATAACCGGCTGATTCGCGCCGATGCACAACACCTGATCGGGGTGCTGGGCCGCCCAATTGTAATGCATCAGCGCCCCGCGGCTCGTCACATACAGACAGGCCTTTGGATTCAAATCGTAACGCCGCACGACTTCCCTGTAGTATTTTTCATACTGCTCGACCCCCTCGGGATTTCCCATCGACTCGCCAACCTCAATCCCACCCACGTGGAACCCACTCTCGAGCAGTTTTTGCAGCAATTTGCGGTGGGTTGCCTCCTCCGGCGTCTTCGGCCGGCCAGCGATCAGCGACCCCTCATCCACGGGATGCTCGAACAGGTTCGGATTTACCTCCGGTTGCGTCGGGTGCGGTCCCATGAACACCGGCGCGCAGAAAATCCACGGACGCGAACCATCGGGCGCTTCGCGGATCGGCTTCAGCATCATCGCGCGGCGCCCATCAATCTCGAAATCATCCCGCTCCGTGCCGAACGTTCCGACCAGCGCGGCCGACGTTGGCGTGTCTCCATTGCTCTCCGCCCTCGATGCCGGCGCGTGCTGCAGCGCCGCCATGAGCATCAGTCCCGCCGCGACGAGTCGGCCCCGTCGGCGCCTCGTGCCCGGCCGGGTGTGTTTCGCCGAACCAGCAAGTTTCCCGGCGAAGCCCAGCGCTCGCAGTGCGGCCGCCCATTCTGCTCGCCGCCGCGCAGGATGCGTATCGCCAATCACAATGACAATCGCGGAGCGAAGCATGATCGTCGAACCCCTTTTAATTCTAATTGACCAAATTCCAACGGCGACGTTCCGGACCGATCCACGGGCGGGATGCCTTCGGTACTCCATTCAGTGCTACACCGTTTCAACTTCAATGACCCCGCGCCGCAATCGGCTCCACACCGACGACGCACCCCCCACGGCAAAGCACGTAGGCCTCATGCAGCGGAATCGTCGTGCAGCCATGGCTGGGGATGATTTCGATGCGATCGCCCGGCTTCAGCCTGGCCCGATCGCCGTCATAACGCACATGCCCGTGCTCTTCGTTGAGTTTGAACAAATCGAGCGCGGGATCCACGCAAACCGGGAGCCCCTCGTCGCACGAGACCGCCTTCTTGCCGGCATTGATCACGCAGCGCCCCGGTTCAGGGCAGCTCAGCACCGTGGCGACCACCTTCAGCGCGTATTCAAACGCCAACCCGAACCGCCGATTGTGTTCATCCATCGTCACATACGACCCGGGTTGAATTTCCGTCATCATCCCGCTCTCCGCCGCCTCACGGAAC
>MVZB01000253.1 GCA_002068205.1 candidate division BRC1 bacterium ADurb.BinA292 | reverse complement strand
GTTACAGCGCCTGGTCGGAGCGGGGCTCGTCGGCTGGCTCCAGCAGTTCCGGCGGCAGCGCCAGCCGCTCTTCCTCCAGCATCAGAAACGCGCGGTAGTTCAGGAACGCGTCGGTTCCGGTATCCTTGTCCAGCAGGCGTTCCAGATAGTTGTCCAGTTGAAAGGCCGGCAGCATGATCAAGTCGCCGTCGGAGAAGAGTGTCAAGAAATCCTTATATCGCTCCTGAGTTTCGGCCCTCGGCTTCGATTCGGTCATGAAGTGCTCTCCTTGCGGTATCCCTCGACATCGGGAGGGAGCAAGGGCCATGCCTCTGTCCGAAATCGACCCCGTTTGCGCATAAAATGTGCAATATCAATGATTCATTGCCGATACGACGGATAGCCCCCGCCAGCCCGCGCGCCGCGCGTTATGCGCTTCTTCGCACACTTCCAGTCGCAATTTGAGAATCGGCGCCAGCCCGCGCCACTACTCCAGATCCAGCTCGGCATCGCTGCCGACCGCCGGGCCCTCGGGCGCGGCCCCGGTGCCCGAAGCAACGGGCGCGGCCCGGAGGAACGGCGCGCCGTCCTCGACCACCTCGGTCCGGTTGGAGTATTTCGCGCAGCCGCCCATCCGCTCCAGAATCCGCCCCAGCGACGCCTTCAGCTCCATCGCGTCCTGGAACCGGTCGTCGGGCTTCTTCATCAGGCAACGCAGGATGCCTTCGGCCAGCGACTCGGGGAGCTTGGGGTTGAGCTCACGCGGGTTGGAGGGGTCCTTGTGCACCTGCTGGAACGCGATGTCGCCGGTAAAGAAGGGCGGCGTGCCGGTCAGCACTTCATAGAGCAGAATCCCGACCGAATAAATGTCGCTGCGCGCGTCGACCCGGCCGCCGGTCACCTGTTCCGGCGACATGTAGCGCGGCGTGCCGAGCATCGCCCCCGAAGGGGTGAACGTCGCCTCCTCGATGTGGACGATGCCAAAGTCGGTGATCTTAACCACGCCCTCCTGCGTGATCATGATGTTGTCGGGTTTGATATCGCGGTGGATCACGCCGTTGGCGTGCGAGGCTTGCAGCGCGTCGCAGAGCTGAACCGAGTAGTGCAGGATCTCGGTGATGTAATCCAGGGGCGTTTCGATCGTCTCGGCAAACTGTCGGTCGACCAGCTCGCGCAGCGACGGCCCATCGACATACTCCATCACGATGTAGCTCTGCCCGCTCATGTTGCTGATGTTGTAGTCGTAGATGTTGACGATGTTGGTGTGGCTGAGCGAGGCGGCGATGCGCGCTTCGCGGAAGAAGCGATCGAGCGCCTTGGAACTGCTCGAGAGCGAATCGCGCAGGATTTTCATCGCCACGACCCGGTTGTTGCGCACGTCGAACACCTTGTGCACGACGCCCATCCCGCCCGACCCGAGCCGTTCCATGTAATTATAGCGGCCGACGGCCAGGTCGCCGATCAGTTCGCGCATGCGCGGATCGCCGGCCGGTTCGGCGCTGCCCCCCCACTGCGGCTGCTGGCGCGCGCGAAGCTGGTGCAGCCGCATCGTCACGTCGCGGAACTGCGGGTGAGTCTCGGCGATCAGTTCCAGCGACAGTTGCGCGTCGCGCCACGCCTTCTGGTCCATGAACTCCTCGTAGAGCTTGAACAGTTCCGCGCAATCGTCCTCGTCGGGCGTCACCAGCTTGAACTTGTCGAGCGCCTTGTTGATCTGGCCGTCGCGATGGTAGGCGCGCGCCAGCAGGCGATTGGCCGCATCGGCCTGTTCGGCCCAGCCGGCCGCCACGCGCAGTTCGTCGATCGCCTTGCTCCAACGCCGGGTGTGATAGTAGAGCCGGCCCAGATCCAGCCGTAGCTGCGGCAGGTCGGGATTGGCTTGCAGCAGGTCGTCGTAGAGCGACTCCAGTTCCGCGATCACCTCGCGGTTCTCTCCGTCGATCTCCAGCGCCTGATTCAGCCAGAAAATCGCCTTGGGATAATCATGGAGATTGCGGAAGTAGAGGCCCAGGCGCAGCAGCGGTTCGGCCTCGTGCGGCGCGGCGGCGTCGAACAGCTCCTCGATCGTCCGCAGCAGGTCCGGCTCGGGCGCCGGGCAGTTGCACAACGCGTTGATGTAGTGCACCAGCGCGTCCTCGGGGCGGCCGTTTTTCAGGTGGAGCTCCGCCATCGAGATCTCCGAGCTGCGCACCAGGTCCCGCTCGCGGTTCTGCTGCACATCCTGCTCCACCAGGCTGTTGTCGTTGATGTAGCGCAGAACGGCAACCGCCTTGTCCACGTCGTCCTGTTCCTCGTAGCGCAGCGCGATCTGGTTGAGCAACTGGCGAACATAATCGTCCATGATCGTGCGCTGCAGGACCAGGAACGCCTCGTCCAGTTCGCCGTGCTCGATCAACGTCTCGGCATAGGACTGCGAGAAGACGCCCACCTGCCAGCCCAGCAGCGAGGCCTTGCGCAGCCACTGGTTGGTGCGCTCGGCATCGGCATGGTCCAGCAGCAGCATGAAGAACCGCTGCCGGTGGGTCTCGGGCACCTTTTCCGGCTGATTGGGGCTGAACTGGCGCTGATAGATCTCGAACAGGAGCGGGCCGGCTTCGGCGAAACCGTCGTCATACAGCTTCTCGAGCAGTTCCATCGCCTGGAGCGTCTCGCCCAGCGTCAGGTAAATCCGCGCCAGGTGGCAGCCAGTCTCGCCCGAGGCCCCCTGCCGCTGGCGCCAGAGCAGCGCCGGGCCCAGGCTGCGCGCCAGATCGGTCGCCTCCAGCCGGACCAGCCGCTCGATCCCCTTGCGCGCCCGTACCAAGTCGCCCTTGATCAGTTGCAGCCGCGTCCACGCCACCCAGGCCGATTCGCACTCGGGCTGATTCTTCAGGTAGGTCGACAGATTGTCGAGCGAATGCTGGATCGTCGACGGATCGGGCGGCGGCTGGCCCTCGGCCAGATTCTCCTGCAACGTCCGGGTCTGCTCGATCAGCAGGCCGATCGACTGCGCCTGTTGCAGCAGCGGGTTTTCCCCCTGCTGGCTCAGCACCGCCTCGACCAGTTCCATCGTCCGCTCATCGAACATACCGAGCCGGACGTAGACTTCGGCCAGCGACGCCATCAATTCCCCATTGCTGGGATTGTAGCGCAGCGCGCTCTCGAGCGACTGCCGGGTTTTTTCGAGCATTGACTTCATATCGGCCCACGAGTCGGCGGCGACGCGCCGGGCGGCCGGCACGCCGGAGGGATGGGGTGCGCCTTGGCTCCCTGTTCCGTATCGGCGTTTGCCACCCTCCGGTTAACTCCAATCTGTCGCCGCCGACACGGGCGCCGGACCGAGCGTTTGGGATGCTCCCCTCCCGTATCGCTTATGTCTCGTGTATTCTTTTGCGTCCCTTACGCCCTTGCCGCGGTTCTTCGCAAGAACGACCGATCACGAGACCAAGGACGCGGGGCGAGGGACGAGGCACCTTTTCGCTTCACAGGTGCCCGGGGCGCCGATAAAATCGGCAACCCGTCGTGTGTGCAGGTCCGCGTTGACTCCCGTGGCCGGTACGGGCCTGGCATCGGATGGCCGCATTCTCACATCCGCGCAGAAAGAATCAGTCCCATGGATCTCAACGGCAAAAGCGGCGTCATCCTGGGGGTGGCCAACAAATACTCCATCGCCTGGGCGATCGCGGAAGCCGCCCGCGCCGCCGGCGCCCGCCTCGCCTTCAACTATCAGAACGAGCGCCTGGCGCAGAGCGTCAAGGAGCTGGTCAACGACGGCTGCCCGGGCTCAATCTGTCTGCCTTGCGACCTGGGCGACGATGATCAGATCGATGCCTTCTTCGCGGAAGTCGGCCACCAGTTCGGCGGCAAACTCGATTTTCTGGTCCACTCGGTCGCCTTCGCCAACCGCGAGGACCTGGCCGGCCGCTTCGTCGATACCTCGCGCAACGGCTTCAATCTGGCGCTCGAGGTCAGCGCCTACACATTGGTGGCGGCGGCCCGGCGCGCCGCCCCGCTGATGGAAGCCGCGGGCGGCGGCGCGATCATCACGATGACTTACTTCGGCGCCGAAAAAGTCATCAAAAACTACAACGTCATGGGCGTCGCCAAGGCCGCGCTGGAAGCCTCGGTGCGCTATCTGGCGGCCGATCTGGGCGCCCAGGCGATCCGCGTCAACGCTATTTCGGCCGGGCCGGTCAAGACCCTCGCCGCCCGCGGCATCTCCGGGTTCTCCTCGATGCTGACGATCGCGGCCGAGCGCGCCCCGCTCAAACGCAATGTCGACCCCCGCGAGATCGCCCAGACCGCCATCTTCCTGGCTTCCGACGGCGGCAGCGGCATCACCGGCGAAACCCTCTACGTCGATGGCGGGTACAACATCATCGGACTCTGACGGCTCGCGGCTCGCGTCCCTTGTCCCTTGCCCTCAAGATCCGATGATCGATGATTTGCGCATGGATGCGTCCGCAATTCGGCGAAGCTTGGAGGAGTGTCTCCCCTGCTCGCATTGGTGCTCTACGGCCTGGTGCTGATCGGCTTCGGCGTCTGGTACCGCCAGTCGGCGCGCGACGGCACGGGGTTCTTCCTTGCCGGCCGGGCGCTCAGTGCCGCCGAAGTCGGACTCTCGCTGACCGCCACCGGCTTCGGCGGCTCCGCGATCCTGTTTGCCTCCGGTCTGGCCTGGGCGCGCGGCCTGCCCGCGCTGTGGTTTACCGGCTCGCTCGGCCTGGGGCTGGCGATCCTGGGCGCGACGCTGGCCGGCCGCGTCCGCGCCGGCGGCGACCACTCGCTG
>MVZB01000252.1 GCA_002068205.1 candidate division BRC1 bacterium ADurb.BinA292 | reverse complement strand
CCAGGCCGGACGGGCCCAGCGTGGTCTCGACGAAATCGCGCACTTCGCGGCCGCGTTCGCCGATCAGGCCGACCACGATCACGTCGGCGGCGGTGTAGCGCGTCATCATGCCCAGCAGCGTCGACTTGCCCACGCCCGAACCGGCCATGATGCCGACGCGCTGGCCGACGCCGCAGGTCAGAAACCCATTGATCGCCCGCACGCCCAGATCGAGCGGCTCCGAAATCCGTTCGCGCTGGAAGGCATTGGGCGGGTCGTTATAGATCGGATAGTGCGTCTCGGGCACCACGGGGGGCAGGCCGTCCATCGGGCGGCCGAGGCCGTCGATCACCCGCCCGAGCAGGTCGGGGCCGACGCCGACCGTCGGCGCGTGGCGCAGCGAGAGGATCCGGCTGCCCGGCTTGAGGCCGCGCATTTCGCCCAGCGGCATGATCAACACGTGGTCGCGACGGAAGCCGACCACTTCGGCGCGCAGGGGGGCTTCGTTGCCGCCCGGGAGGATTTCGCAGAGCTGGCCGACCGCGCAGTCGGGCAGCGTCCCTTCAATCACGGTGCCGATGACTTGAACCACGCGCCCCTCGGTGCGAATCGGGTCGGCCCCGGCAATCATCCGTAGATATTGTTCCGCCTTGAACACTCGCTCGATCCTTCATCCACTCGCGCCGCGGCGCACATTCCCGTCATCTTGTTGGAGGCATCCGGTGATTCGACTCCGCCGGCGAGGCGGAAGGGCGTTCCGTTCAGTCGTCCCACAGCAGCGTTTTCATTGCCTTCAGTTGCGTTTCGATCGTTGCGTCGATGTTGCCCGTTTCAGTCTCGACCCGGCAGCCGCCGCGTGTGATCGTCGGATCGGGTTCCAGGTGCAGGTGCTCGGGGGGCCAGCCATGGCTTTCAAAGAAGGCAAGCTGCTGCTGGATGAGCTGACAGTCATTGGGCGCCAGAAACAAGTGGACATGCTGCGTCCGATCGACCTTGGCCAGCGCGGCCTCGACGACTTCGCGCACGACCTCCGGATGCAACTCGACCTGCTTGCGCAGGATATGCGCGGCGATCAGGAACGCGATCTTGATCAGTTCGTTTTCGTGCCGGCGGATCTGTTCCTCGCGCTCGCGCTTCAATCCTTCGATCAGGTTCATGAACATCTGGATCGTCGGTTCGATCTTCTGCAGCGCGAGCTCGCGGCCGGCGCGCTCGCCCTGCTCGAAGCCTGCGTGGTAGGCGTCGCGCTGAATGGTTTCGGCTTCGGCGCGCGCCGATTCGACGAGCCGCCGCGCCTCCAGCTCGCTCCGTTCGAGATGCGAGAGGGGCGGTTCCGCGCGTTCGCCGGCGGCCAGCCCCTGGAATGCGCCGCGCGGCAGATCGCGCGCGGGCGGCGCCAGGCGCTGGTCGCTGAAATCGACCGACCGCGCGCGCGTCGCCGGGTCCTGGGAACGCCAGATTCTAGACAAAGATCTCGCCTCCGCCCTTGCTGGCAATCACGATTTTCCCCTCGGCCTCGAGGCGGCGGCAGACCTTGACGATTTCCTGCTGGGCCCGTTCGACGTCGGACAGCTTGGTCGGGCCCATCGTCTGCAGGTCCTCGCGGATCATCTCGGCCGCGCGCGATGAGATGTTCTTGAAGATCTTTTCGCGCAGCTCCTCGGGCGCCGTCTTCAGCGCCATCGTCAGCATGTCGTTGGTCACTTCCTTCATGATGAGCTGCATGCCGCGGTCGTCGATCTTGAGCAGATCCTCGAAGACGAACATCAGCTCGCGGATCGAGTCGGCCATGTCGGGATTGCGCTCCTCCATCGTGCTGAAGATCGCGTCCTCGCTCTGGCTGTCCATGTTGTTGAGGATCTCGGCGACGGCCTGGGCGCCACCCACCAGCCGGCTTTTGTTGGCGCCCGAGGCCATGATCTCGGTGATGATCACGTCCTGGATGTCGCGCACCAGTTCCGGGTTGATCCGGTCGAGCGTCGCGATCCGCATGATCACGTCGGCCTGAATCTCGCGCGGGACCTGCAGCAGGATTTCGCTCGCCTTCTCGGTCTCCATGTGCGCCAGGATGACGGCGATCGTCTGCGGGTGCTCGTTGCGCAGGTAGGTGGCGATGGTTTGGGAATCGACCCACTTGAGCGCCTCGAAGCCCTCCGAGAGCTCGTCGCCCGATTCGAGGAACTCCACGAACTTGTTGTAGCGGTCGGGCGGCAGGATCTTCTTGAGGATCTCCTTCAGCTTGTTGCGCGCCTCGCTGATGATCAGGTCGCTCGAATCCGAGAGCCGCATCAAAAACTCCTGGCGGACGGTGTTGATCTGTTCCATCGAGAGGTGCCGCAGCCGCGAGGCATGGCTCGTCAGGCGCTGGATCTCGCGCTCCTCCATCAGCCGCAGCACTTCGGCCGCCGAAGCTTCGTCAAACGACAGCAGCATGATCGAGGCCTTGTCCATGCCGCTCAGATGCGTGTTGCCCTGGGCTGGTTTTCCCTTAAGCGCCATCTCGCGTCCCATCCATCCGGGTCGATTCATCCAGCGGGGGCCCGTTTGCGGGCCGCCCGGCTCCGTGCTCGCTTCGGGCCGACAACTCCCGAGGCGCGCGCTCCCGCCGCCCGAGCCTCAGCGGCTCAGGCCTCATCCATCCACTGGCGGATCAGACTGACCGCCTTCTGCGGATTCTGGCTGGCCACCTCCATCACCTCGCGGTGGATCACGTGGGATTCGGCGGTCGATTCGCGCACGTAGCGTGATGCCAGCTTCTGCAGTTCGGCCAGGTGACCTGAGTCGCCGCGGCCGCTGTCCATCAGCCGCCTGGCGGCCTTCGCCGTTTCCGGATCATTGCGCAGCGCCGCCAGCATCTCCTGCCGGACTTCTTCGGAGAGCGACTTGTCCGACCGCAGCCGTTCGGCCAGGCGCTCCAGTTCATTCGCATCCATCCCGCCCGGCACGGCGCCGTCGCTCTCCCCGCCGGCCGTCAGGGCGCCCAACCCGGCGGCCCCCGCCGGCAGCGCATGTGGACCGACCTGGATCGGCGTCACCAGCACCTGCTTGAGCGCCGGACGCAGCACGAAGAGGACGATCAGCAAACCCAACAGGCCGACCACCCCCCACTGAATCACCTGCTCGAGCAAGCGCTGCATCTCGTAATTCAGGAACGGTTCGTCCAGTTGCTCGACCGTGTCGAAGGCGAACGGCGCGCACTGGATCGAGATTACGTCGTTGCGTTCCTCATTCTGGGTGAAGCCGATCGCCGACTTGACCAGCTCCTCATACTTTTTCATCTCCTCCGGCGAGCGCTCGCGGAACTCGCGCTTGACCTGGCCGTCCTCGCCGGTCAGCTCCTCGTATTCGCCGTCCACCAGCACGGCCACCGAGAGCCGCTGCAGCTTGGGGGAACGGCTTTCGCTCTCCTGCACGACCTTCGATACGCTGTATTCGGTCTGCGTGTTCTCGCGGAGGATGCCGCCCGCGTTGGCGCCCGGCGCCGGCGCGGCCTCCGCTTCGGCCATTTCCGCGCCCTCGCCCACCTGGACGGTCGCGTTCCGGCTGGTTTGAAACTCGCGCGTCGCCGACTCGCGGGTGATGATCGGATCCTGTTCGTCGGGATTGTAGGATTCCTTCACCTGGTGCAGTGTGGCGAAGTCGTATTCGGCCTGGACGCGCGCGACGACGCGGCCGCGGCCGAGCGTCTCCTCCAGCATCGACTCGATGCTCTCCTTCAGTTCCCGTTCCTTGGCCGCGCGGAAATTGGCGTAGGTCGCGGAGAAGTCGCCCGAGGCGGGGTCGGTCTCGGCGTTCAACATGTTCCCTTCCGTGTCGATCAACGACACGTTCTCGGGACTCATCCCCTCGACCGAGCGCGAGACGAGAAATGTGATGCCGCGGATCTGCCGGTCGTTGAGCACCGTGCCGCGCCGCAGCCGGACCGTCACCGACGCCGTCGGCGCCTCCGTCTCCTTCAGAAAGACCGTGCTGTCGGGGATCGCCAGGTGAACGCGCGCGCGCTCGATGCCGTCGATCGACTGCAGCGTCCGCGCCAACTCGTTCTCGCGCATCCGCAGGTAATTCTTTTCCTGTTGAAACTTCGACTGGCCGATCGGCGATTCGCCCAGCAGTTCATAGCCGGCGCCGCCGGTGCTGGGGATCTCTTCCTGCGCCAGCAGGATCGCCGCTTCGTCGACGCGGTTGCGTTCGACCTTGAGCGTCGTGCCGCCGTTGTCGGGTTGCGCCTCGATGCCCGACTGCACCAGGCGCGCCGTCGCCCGCCCCGTCTCGGCCGGATCGAGGCCGCTGTACAGGACGACGTAGCCGCCCGTGCGCGCCCGCGTCGCCAGCCAGACCATCGCCAGCACCGAGCCGACGATGATCGCCAGCAGCAGGACCTTGCGCGCCAGCGACTGCTGATTGAGGACGGCGCCGGTCTGGCGCATCAGATTGAGAAGAAAGCTCATCTTACGCTATCTCACTTCGACGGGTTGACGGCTTGCTCAGGCCTGCATGCGCATGACTTCCTCATACGCGCGGATCGCCTTGTTGCGGACCTCCACGAGCATGCGGAACGAGAGATCGGCTTTCTGCATCGCGATGATCGTCCCGTGCAGATCGCCCGACTGGCCGCTGACGAGCGCCTCGGTCTTGCGGTCCGCCTCCAGCATCTGGTTGTTCACCGCCTCGAGCGACCGGGTCAGCTCGTCCTTGAAACTGGGGCCGGAGACGTCCTCGCCGTCCAGTAGGTATTCGCCCTCGTCCGGGTAGTCGAGGCAGCCTACGATGTTCATCAGCGTGGATTTGCCGCTGCCGGACGGGCCGATGATCGC
>MVZB01000251.1 GCA_002068205.1 candidate division BRC1 bacterium ADurb.BinA292 | reverse complement strand
GGAGCAGGGGGACCCCGCCCCCCCGGTCGTCAAGCCGATGCTGAAGCTCGACGGCGCGACGACGACGACGCTCTCGCCGGCGCTGATCCGCCGCCAGCGGGCCATGCTGCGCGGCACTCAGGGCGCCTACACCACCCGCCCGATCGTCGTCGCCGGCACCTTCCTCAGCTACGACGACGCGACCTCCAGCGTTCTGGTTGCGATCGACCGCCAGCGCTCCAGCCTGCCCAACATCCTCCGGCGCCGCGCGCAAAATGCCAGTCTCGAACAGGAATTACTCGACCGCGAACTGCCCCCCCAGCGGGCCTATCGCATCAGCCGTCGCACCCTCTTCCTCGATGGCCGCGCCAGCGCAAAAAAACCGGAGTCCCCCGCCAGCGAGGGTCGCGTCGCCGATGACCCCCAGCGCATCGACTTTAATCAATTCAAGCCGGGCGATCCCGTCTCGCTCCTCTATCGGATGACGAACGATCCGGACGAGATGCCCACGCTCATCAACCTCTCCTTGGTCGACCCCGGCCAGACCGATTTCCGCGCCGACTTCAGTCCTTCCGCCGGCAAACCGGTCTATCGCCTGGTTCCCTTCAATCAGAACGACCCCACAACCTCCACAGCCACGCCCGATTCCCCCTAGCGGTTCCGCCCGTGAACGCCTCGGTTCGCTCAGCCCCCCTCGGCGCCCACGACTCCGCCGCCCACGACGAGCCGACCCGCGATGAACTCCCGTTCATCGAGAAGCGACTCGCCCTGCTCTTCGGCTGCTTCGTCATGGTGATGACGCTCTTTGGCTTGCAGTCCTACAAGCTGACGGTCATCGAAGGGAGCGTCTACACCGATCGCTCGGAGAATAACTTTCTGAGTGAATTGCCCCTCATCGCCCCCCGCGGCCAGATCCTCGATCGCTACGGCGCGCCGCTGGCGATCAACGAACCCTCCTTCGAAATCCGCATGAGCCCCTTCCGCCTCAAGCCGGACGAGATTCGCGCCACCGGCCGCCGCGTCGCCGAACTCCTTGGTCGACCCGACATCAACCAGCGCGCCGAAAAAGTCCTCTCGCTGGCCTACGCCTGGCAGAGCACCTCCCTGGTGCAGAATCTCTCGCTCGATCAGGTCCTTCCCATCCAGGAACAGGGCTTCATGCTCCCCGGCGTCATCATCACCCCCCACACGCGCCGCGTGTATCCCGCCGGCGAACTGACCGGCCATATCACCGGCCATGTCGGCCATATCAGCCCCGAGGAGAAGGCCCAGTTTCGCGCCAGGGGCTATCTCAATCAGGAACTGGTCGGCAAGCTCGCCGCCGAACTTGCCTTCGAGGACCTGCTCCACGGCCGCGCGGGGAGCGAGATCGTCGAGCGCGACGCCTACGGCCGTCCCCGTTCAAGCTACGTCGACCAGCCGGCCCAGCCCGGCAATGCGCTCTACCTGACGCTCGACCTCGGCTTGCAGCGGCTCGCGCATGCCCTCCTCGGCGACTACCACGGCGCCATCATCGTCATGGATCCGCGCGATGGGGCGGTGCTTGCCGCCGTCGACCGACCCGGCTACGACCCCAACCGCCCGACCCGCGGCCAGCAATACTCCAAACTCATCCTCAGCCCGTCGGCCAAGGGGTTTCCCCCCGGCTCGACCTTCAAGGTCGTCACCGCCGCCGCCGGCCTCACCGCCGGCTTCGCCCCCACCGACAGCGTCAACTGCGATGGCGCCTACCATCTGGCCGGCATCCGCTTCCCCTGTCACCTGCGCTGGGGCCACGACTGGGAAAACCTCTACGACGCCCTGCAACACTCCTGCAACGTCTTCTTCTACCGCTGGGCCCACCTGGCGGGCGTGCGCAACATGGCGGCGATGGCGGCCGGTTTCGGCTTCGGCCAGCCGACCGGTTTCGAACTCGCGCCCCCGGGCAAGGAGGGCGGCGCCACGCTGGTCAACCCCAACCTCACCCGCGTCCCCACCGGCAAGGTCCTCCAGATGGGGATCGGCCAGGGCGAACTGATCGGCGTCACTCCGATCCAGATGGCCCGCGCTTACGCCGCCCTCTGCAATGGCGGCAAGCTGTTCAAGCCGCGCATCCTGCACGAGGTCCGCACGGCCCAGGGCGAACGCATCCGCGTCGGCCAGCCCGAGGAGCAGGGCGCCCTCCCCCTGGCCGAGGAACACCGCCGCCAGATCCTCGAAGGCTTGCGGCGCGTCGCCCAGGAGCCCGGCGGCACCGGTTCGCGCGCCGGATTCAACAAGGCGTGGCGCGTCGCCGGCAAAACCGGCACCGCCGAAACCGGCATCCCCGGCAAACCCTCCAACGCCTGGTTCTGCGGCTTTGCCCCCTTCGAAAACCCCGAGGTCCTGGTCATCGTGATGGTCGAACAGGCCGGCCACGGCGGCGACGTCGCCGCTCCCCTCGCCCGTCAGCTCCTCGCCTTCTACTTTGGCGAGCCCGAACCGGTCATCCAGCCCGCCATCGGCGAGGACAAAAAACCCGCTCAATCAGGCGACTAAGACCACACGGCAATCGAGAAATCCCTCTCGTGTGGGGCGCCCTCCTTATCACCCCCGCAATCCTGGATCATACCAGCCAGTGTGGGATCGGCGCCCTTGCCGGTCTCCCCACCGCATCCCGGAGGGAAGCCAGGGGCCAGATCCCTCTTTCCGCTGGCGCGTCACACGAATTCTTGATAAGTGTGAATCCAGCGGCCCCCTCCCCGTCCGCGCTTCGGGCCCCCGGTTCGCCATGCACCTCCTTCACTTCCCCTCATCCCCCCTCCCTGACTCGTGGCTTCACCGGGTCGATCCCCGCGCCAAGCTCCTCCTCGTCCTCTGCGCCGCCTGCCCCTGCCTCTTGCTCCCCTATCGCGCCACGCTCGGCCTCCTTCTGCTGGCCGCCTTCCCGCTCCTGGTTCTGGTCCGGTCCGGCTGCCCCCCGCGCGCCATCGCCCGGGCCTGGCTGACGCCGGTGCCGTTCGTCCTCTTCCTCGCCGCGTGGCACCCGTGGCTCGATCCCTCGCCCGCCTGGCTGGCCGGCTGGCCCGGCGAGCTGACCGCCGGCTGGGTGCGTTTCTGGCGTATTCTCCTGAGCGCCCTCGTGCTCATCGGCTTTCTCCTCGCCCTGGTCGCCACCACCTCCGCCCCAGCGCTGCTCAGTGCTCTGGCGCGCCTGGGCGCCCCGCGCTGGCTCGTCCTGATCCTGGGCTTCAACCTGCGCTACCTGGCGTTGCTCATCCGCCGCGGCGCCGATCTGCGCGCGGCGCGCGCACTGCGCGCCGCCGGCGGCGCTCCCCTCTCCCGCAACCTGCGCCTCTCGGCCGGCATGCTGACTCAATTCCTCGCCCGCACGCTGGCGGACTCCGAACAGGTGGAGCACGCCCTCACGCTGCGCGGTTTCGATGGTCGCTGCCCCACGCTCGGCGCCGGCCCCCTCCGCCGCCTCGACTTCGCCGTCATCGCCGCCGGCCTCGCCATCGCACTGCTTCCATGGGCCGCAAGCTGGCTCGCGGGGTTTGCCCGATGATCCCCCCGCGCATCCTTATCCGCCGACTGCGCTTCGGTTATCCCGGCCAGCCCGAGCTGTTCCACGGCCTCGACCTGGACGTCCAGCCCGGCGAAGCCCTCGGCATCATCGGCTCCAACGGCTGCGGCAAATCGACCCTCCTGTGCCTCCTCGTCGGTCTGCATGATTCGGGCGGGTCAATTCACTTTGATGACACGCCGCTCACGCCGCCCAACCTCGCCGCACTGCGCCGCCGCGTCGGCCTCGTATTCCAGGATTCCGAAACCCAACTCTTCATGCCGACCGTCCTCGAGGACGTCGCCTTCGGCCTGCTCAATCAGGGCCTGGCCCCGGCTCAGGCCGAGGCCCGCGCCCGCGACATGCTCCGCCAGATCGGCCTGGAATCGCTCGCCGACCGGCCGCCGCATCAACTCTCCGGGGGCGAGCAACGCCGCGCCGCCCTGGCCGGCGTCCTCGTCATGCAGCCCGACGTCCTGCTGCTCGATGAACCCAGCCTGAACCTCGATCCGCGCGGCCGCCGTCAGTTGATCGAGCTCCTGGACGACCTCCCCCGGCGCCTCAACCGCCCCGTCACCCGAGTCATCACCTCCCACGATCTGGATCTGGTGTGGGACCTGTGCGACCGCGCGGCGCTGCTGGACGGCGGCCAAATCGTCGCCTCGGCTCCGCCCGATCAGCTCCTCCGCGACGCCGACCTCCTCGCCGCGCACGGCTTGGAACCGCCGCTCAGCCTGCTCGCCCGGCCGCGCATCCTGCCGGCGTCGCCGCCCGACCAGGAGGACCGCCAGTGCATCTGACCGACCACGTCATCCCCTTGGATCGCCCGGCCGGCGCGGTGATCTGCCTGGCCGCCGCGGGCCTGACCGTTGTCGGTCTCGCCCTCGGCGCGCGGCGGCTCGATCCCCGCGAAATCCCCCGCCTGGGCCTCCTCACCGCCTGGGTTTTCGTCGCCTCGTCGATCAGCATCCCCCTGGGCGGCCTCAGCGTGCATCTCGGTCTCTACGGCCTGGCGGGCTTCCTCCTCCGCGGCCGGATCATGCTCTGCGTCTTCACCGCGCTCTTGCTCCAGTTGGTACTGCTCCAGCATGGGGGCGTCTCCACGCTCGGGGTTAACACGCTGATTCTCTCCTCCGGCGGGTTCGCCGGTTGGGCCCTGGCCGCCGCGCCGGTGGGATCGCTGCCGCTGCGCGCGGGCCTGGCCGGCGCGCTGGGGATTTTTCTGCCGGCCCTTCTCCTCGTCGGTCTCCTCCGGGCCGTCGGCTACCCGGCGCTTGTGGGTTCGCTCCTGGCGGCCTACGGCGG
>MVZB01000250.1 GCA_002068205.1 candidate division BRC1 bacterium ADurb.BinA292 | reverse complement strand
GCCGAGGGTCGGCGATTGCCGGTCGACGCGCCGCAGCTCGAACCGGCCGCCGTAAGGGTGGCGGATGGCGGCGGTGAGCCGGCCCGCGTGGACCAGGCCTTGCCATTTCACGCCGAGCGCTTCGCCGGCGAGGAACACCTGGTCGTCGTCGCGCCAGCCGGTCAACTCGACCAGCACCGGGAGCGATTCGGTCGCCGGCGAGTCGACCGTCCAGAGCGGAACGCGGTATTCGTCGCCGTCGCGGGCGATAACCATCCCGCGAGCGGGGACGGGCGCGAGGCCCGTGCGCGAAAACGTGCCGACATAGTCGCCCAGAATTGCGGCTGACTCGGCCGGGAGCGGCCAGGCCGGCAAGAGCTCCGCCGGGCCGTCCTGGGCCCGGGCGCCATGGAGCGACAAGGCCCAGGTCAGGACGAGCAGGGCGAGCCGGGAGACTCGCCGGACTTCGCGCGCGGCGTGCATCTCACTCGCTCCAGTCAAAGATGACGCCGAGCAACTCACCGGGCCGATCGCGGAGCGTTTCGTAAATCCGCGGCGCCTCGGTGATCGGCACCCGGTGGCTGACGACCGGCGCGATCTGAATCCGCCCCTCGCCGACCAGATGCAGGAGGACGCGCAGGTCGTCGAGGGTGAAATGGCAGGAGACCTCGATCGAGGCTTCACGCTGGTGGAACGTGGCCCAATGGAAAGTGGTTTCGCTGCGGACGGCGATGGCCAGGATCACGCCGCCGGGGGCCAGCAGGGCGTGTTCGTGGATGTCGAGGAAGATCCGTTCGGCGCCGCAGGCCTCAACAATCGTGTCGTAGGGGCCGGCGGCCTGCAGCTCGTCCCAGGCCGCGGCCTCGCGCATGTCGATCGTCCGATGGGCGCCGGCGGCGGCGGCGATGGCCAGCCGGTCCGGGCGGACGTCGGCGACCGTGACGCGAGCGCCCAGCGCATGGGCGCACTGACCGCAGAACAGGCCGATGAGACCCTGACCGGCGACCCAGACGTTCTGGGCGGCGGCGACGCGGGCGCGGCGGACGCCGCGCAGCGCCACGCCGGCCACGCCGAACAGCGCCGCGAGGGAATGATCCATGGCGTCGGGCAGGCGCAGAATCAGCGAGGCCCCGGGCGCATGGGCCGGCGCGTCGCCGACATCGGCGACGATCCAGCCGCGGTGGCCGATGTAAAGCCCGCAGTAGACCCAGTCGCCTTTCTTGAAGACTTTGACCTCGCGGCCGACGGCGGCGACCTGGCCGACGTTCTGATAGCCGTGGCGCCCGGGGAAATGCGTCCAGCCGTGTTCGGCCAGCAGGGCATGGCGCTCGGTGCCGTTGGTGATGCCCGTGTAGCGGGTGGCGATCAGGATCTCGGTCGGTTTGAGCGGCGGGGGATCGCCGAGGTCGACAAACCGCATTTGGCTCCGATCCGGGTATTCGATGGCGATTCTGCGCATGGGATTGACTCAGTTCCAGAATGGTTTGGGCGGGCGAGGATTCGACCTCTGCGGGGGGTAAGGACTGTTTGGGATGATGTCCCAGCGCCCGGGCGGCGAGCGGCGCCGGCTCCTGATTCTGCGGCAGGCGGGCTGAACAGACAATTGAATCGTGCGGGGGGTGGGGCCGCATTTTCGAATGACAGGTCGGGGGACGGGGAGTAGCCTGAAGGGAGCGATAGATTACCCTTCCATCATCAATCGGCCGCCGAGGGCCGGACGCGGGGAGCCGGGACGAAAGCAGAAAAAGCGTCGTACAGCCCGCCCACGGGGCGTGCATTTGGAAGATGAGACGGAAGTTGTGGAGCGATGGGGATGAAAACGATCACGAATCACGAGCGCCCGTTGGCGGACCGCCCCCCGGCCGAGGCGGCCTGGCAGCGCTTTTTCGACAATCCGTGTGAAGCGACGTTCCGCGCATTGTATGAACAGACGCACGCGCTGGTCTGGACCCTTTGCCGGCGCATCCTGAAGAATCCCGATGACACGCAGGATGCGTTTCAGGCGGTCTACTGCCGTCTGTTGAAGATGGCGCGCGAAGGCCGCGGCGACGAGCTGTCGGGCGCGCCGGGCGAGGGCGTCTATCGACTGGCGGTGCGCGAATCCAATAATTTACGGATGCAACGCCGGCGCCGGGGGGAGAAGGAGATCCTGATGGAGCAGATCCCCGTTGTTGCCGCCGCGGAACGCTCGGCCGCCGACCTGGCGCAGGAACGGCAACTGCGCGAACAGGTCGAGGCGCTCATTTCAACGTTGCCCGAGACGCTGCGGGTCCCGCTGCTGCTGCATTACTTCGACGGGCTGAGCCACCGCCAGATCGCCGCGGCGCTGGACCTGCCCGCCAGCACGGTGTCGAGCCGGCTGGCCAAGGGTCAGCGCAAGCTGGAACCGAAACTGCGCAAGGCGGGGCTGGGGGCGGTGCTGATGGTGCTGGGGACGATCGCCGCGCGCGCCGCGCCGAGCCTGCCGCCGGCCGAACTGACGGCCGATGCCGTCTACTGGCGGATCGAAGCGATGCTCCAACTTCAGGGGGGAACGGCCGCGGGGGGCGCGGGGGCCGGATCGGCCGGCGCCGCCGCCGATGTCCACTGGGCCGCGCAGTTCCTCACGTCGCGGCTCGGGTTGCTGGGGCTGGGGATCCTGCTGCTGGGAGGCCTGACGTTCCTGATCAACCGGACGCATGCCTGGCTGCCGGGAGGCGATGATCCGGCGGAGAAGCCGGCTGTCACGGCCGAAGGTCCGGCCGAGACCGCGCACGCCGTGCCGTGCATCATGATGCAGATGGCGATGCAGCAGGCGCAGCGGGCGGCGATGAACCAGTCGGCGGGCCAGCCGGTGGCGGGCGCGCCGTCGCCGCCGCCGGCCGTCGCGGCCAACTGAACCGGCGCGATCAGTCGCGCAGGGCGCGCATGACTTCAGCCAGCAATTGATCGGGCGCGAGCCGGGCATCCAGGCGCAGCAGCCGCGGATGCTCAACGGCCGCGAAGTGCTTCGCCACCTGTTCCAGGTAGTCACGCCCTTCAAAATGATCGGGGGCCGTCCCGCGCTGGGAGCGAATGCGTTCCAGGGCGTCCTCGACCGGCAGCTCCAGCAGCACGAGCAGATCGGGCGACGGCGCAAAGGCGCGGTTGGCCCGTTCGATCTCGGCCGGATCGAGTCCGCGCGCCCCCTGATAGGCCATCGTCGAATAGAAATAGCGATCAAGGACGACCCAGCGTCCCGCGCGCAGGGCGGGGAGGATCAGCCGCTCGACATGGTCGCGGCGATCGGCCAGGAAGAGCGCCGCCTCCTCCTCGGCGCGGGGATAACGCCCCTGGCGGGCGGATTCGCGCAGCCGGCGACCATGGGGGCCGTCGGTCGGCTCACGCGAGAGCACCACGTCGCGTCCGCTCTCGCGCAAGGCGTCGGCCAGGAGCCGCGCCAGCGTGGTCTTGCCCGTCCCGTCGATCCCTTCGATGACGATCAGGCGTCCGGGTCGGGCAGAATCGGAGGGAGCGCTGGGGGAAGGGAGCTGGGTCATCCGCCGCCGACTGCCTGAGCCTGACGGGGCGCGAGCCGCACTTCATCGCGGGCATCGGTCTCGGCCAGGCAGACCTTGACGACCTCGTGTTCGGCGACGGCGACCTGGAGCACGGCGTGATCGGCCTGGATCGGCAGCTCGCGGCCGCCGCGATCGACCAGCACGAGCAACTTGATCGCGCGCGGGCGACCGTAATCCATGATCGCATCGATGGCGGAGCGAATCGTCCGGCCGGTGTAGAGCACGTCGTCGATCAGCAGGATGGTCTTGTCGGTCAGATCGAAGTCGATTTCCGTTTTCCGGACGATCGGGTTGGGGGCGAGCATCGACAGATCGTCGCGATAGAGCGTGATATCGAGAATGCCGAGCGGGAGTTTCCAGGCGGGGTCGGCGGCGAGCAGGCCGTGGAGGCGCTGGGCGAGGACGGCGCCGCGCGTGCGGATACCGACCAGCGCGGCGCCGTGAGGGGACCCGGCGAGGCGGCGCGCCCCATCGGCCAGTTTGACAATCGCGGCCTGGAGTTGATCGGCGTCCAGCAGTTGACGGCTCATCATCGTGCCTGTTCGGAATCGGCTCGTGGACGGAAACGCGGCGGCCGGTCTCCGTGGGGATCCCGGCGCTCCGGGAAAAGACGAAATTCTGGCGCTTCGGCGGGGCGTTGGCAAATGGAAAACTGCCCACTGCAAGTTGGAAATGGATGCAGGCAGGGATGCGGGCGGTTTGGAATGAGGAGGGAAGGTGGCGGGTTTTCGAGGGCCGAGGATGAGGGACGAGAGCCGAGAACCGAATTCTTGGGTAGGCCGTTGGGGGGGATCACGAGGACGAGAGACGAGGGACGGAAATCGATGGGGGGCGGTCCCCCCGGGGGTGGGCCGGGGGGACTCGGGGCGGGCGAGGTTCAGTTCAAGATGGCCAGCAGTTCGTTGACTTCGCTGCGCAGGTTGCGCAGGGCGGTAGTCAGCCGCGGGTCGCGAGGGGACGGTTCGGCGGGCTGGGCAGGACGCGATGCGGCGGCCGGGGCGGTCTGCGCGTCCTCGCGCTGGCGACGCAGTTCGACGCGCAGGCGTTTGCGCGCGCCCTCGATCGTGTAGCGTTCCTCGTAGAGCAGCCGGCGGATGGTCTGGATGACTTCGATGTCGGCCTGGCGGTAGCGGCGCTGGTCGGAGGAATCCTTGGCGGGCGCCAGTTCACGGAATTCGGTCTCCCAGTAGCGCAGGACGTACGGCTTGATGCCGGTGATGCGGGAGACTTCGTTGATGCGATAGAACAACTTGCGGCGGGGGGCGGCGGGTGCGCGCGTCGGGCGGACGGTGGCG
>MVZB01000249.1 GCA_002068205.1 candidate division BRC1 bacterium ADurb.BinA292 | reverse complement strand
CGCAACCTCGCGCGTCCCCTCCAGCGCGGCGGTTTTCGCCTCCGCCCCCGCCTGCCGGTGGCGGAAGACGTTCTCGATCACGACGATGCCGTTGTCGACGAGCATCCCGGCGCCCAGGGCGAGCCCGCCCAGCGTCATGATGTTGAGCGACAGATGCTGGAAATACATCAGGCTGAATGTGCCGAGGATCGACAGCGGAATGGCGAAACCGACCGCCAGCGTGGCGCGCAGGTTGCGCAGAAAAACAAGCAGCACCAGCATGGCCAGCCCCATGCCGACCAGCGCCGTGTCGACCACCTCGGCGATCGCCGACTCGATATCGCGCGACAGGTCGGTGGCGATCTTGAGCCCGTAACCCCCGCGCCGATTCAGCTCATCGACCGCCTCGCGCACGCGCCGGGCCGTCAGCACGGCGTTGGCCTCGGGTTCGCGGTAGATCCGCAGCGCGATTGATTCGGCCAGATCCTGCCGCACCAGCACTTCGTCGCGCACCGGCCGCGTCGACAGCCGCGCGATATCGATCAGCCGCACTGGATAGTCGTTGACCGTCTTGACGATCACCTGGCCGATCTCGTCCAGCCCCGACAACCGGTTGATGAACTTGAGCAGCATCTCGCGGTTGTTCTCGACCACCACCCCCGCCGGGGTCGCCAGGTTGCTCTGCTCGATCGCCTGCAGAATCTGCGCCGAGGTGAGCTGATACTGCGACATCAGCTCCTCGTTGACCTCGACAAAGACTTCTTCCTCCCGGTCCCCGGCCGTCTTGACGTAGGCCACGCCCTCGATCGTCTCGAGCCGCGGCTTGAGCGAGTTCTCGACGAAACTGGTCAGCGCGACCCGCTCGATCCGGCCGCCGGCCGGCGGCACGAACGCCAGCGTCAGCAGGGGCGCCGCATTCGGATCGAACCGGTAGACATCGATCTGCTCGACATGTTCGTTCGTCTCAAACTGACTGATATTCTTCTTTACATCCAGATAGGCGAACTCCATGTCCTGACCCCAGTGGAAATCGACATGGAGCACGATATTGCGATCGCGCGAGTAGCTGGTGACCGACGCGATCCCCTTGATCGAGGTCATCTGGCGCTCGATGTCCATCGTCAGCAGGCGCTCGGCCTGCTGCGGCGGCAGGCCGTCGGTCGTCACCACCACGGTGATGCGCGGCGTGCGCACGTCGGGGAACAGATTGAGCGGCAGCCGGCGATACGACAGCCAGCCCAGCAGGACCAGGCCGGCGAAGAACATCGTCACCTTGACCGGATTCTCGATGCACGTCCGCAGCATCCCCGCCCCTCACTCAAAACGACGTCTCTGGTCCCTCGTCCTCGGCTCTCGATAATCGCTCAAGTCCAAATGAAGCTCGGCCGAACCCGGGGACGCTTAAACGCGGCTCGCAGAGGGCGAATCCCGGCGACCCCGGGAGCCCTCGAAATCGACTCCTCCCACGGTTTAAGTCGCAATTGTGGCCAAATGGTTCCACGACGCCTCGGCGGCGATTGTGCCGTTCGCTTCCGCCCCATGCTGCCAGCAGCTCACCGCTGATCTCAATGGCTTTGTACCGAAGTTCCCCCAGTCGGTTACTCGTTGTTCCATATGTTCTTTACGTCCTTTACATCCCTTATGTCTCTTTTTCCCCCACGTCATTCCGCCTTCCCTCATGGCAAGGCTATTGCTTGATCTGTCTACAGGGGGCGAAAGCGAGGAACAACGGCGGGGCCGGCAGGTCTTTAAGAATCAGGACCCGTTGATTGCGGCGCGGCAACGCCGGGCCGGAGATTGTCGGAGGACAGTATCATGAACCAGATCAAGAGCATCTTGAGCATTACCGCGATCGCGCTCACCCTGACGTTCGGAACGATCGGCTGCGAGACCATCCGCGACAATCCGGGCGCCGCGACCGGGGCGGCTATCGGCGCCGGCACCGGCGCGGTCCTGGGCGGCGTGGTCGGCTCGCAATCGGGCGATACCGCGACGGGGGCCGTGATCGGCGGCGTCACCGGCGCCGGCGTTGGCGGCGTCATCGGCCATCAGCACGACAAGCAGGAAGAACAAGACCGCCGGATTGATCGGCTCGAGCGCCGTTACTGATCCCCCAGCCGGCCAAGGCAAGTCGCGGCTTGATTCCTGATTTTCCGTGCGAGCGCCGCCCGTGGCATGGCCATCCTGGCCATGCCACGCGGCGAACCCAAGGAACTACGCAACGTTTTAAAATTCAGCCCGCCCGTCTCGGAGCCGGGCGTCGGAAAAAATCGCCCCAAAATTCTCCGGCGCGATCTCCCGGCCCCCTCGGCCGTCCCTCAACCGGCGCCCATTTTCCGCCTGATTCGCCACTCGCCATTCTTTGCTTTGCATGGCATCCACCCTTCCGGTAGAATGCTGCGTTTTGTGTCCAACGGGACGAAACCAGACTGGGCGGGCCGGGGCCCTGGCGCCCCCGCCGATACCGAAGGGTGATGATGGATGGCACGCAAGTTCCCACTCGATAAGATCCGCAACATCGGCATCATGGCGCATATCGATGCCGGCAAGACGACCACGACCGAACGCATCCTGTTCTACACCGGCCGCTCGCACAAACTGGGCGAGGTGCACGAGGGGACCGCTACGATGGACTGGATGGCGCAGGAACAGGAGCGGGGCATCACGATCACCTCGGCCGCCACCCAGTGCTACTGGCAGGATCACTGCATCAACATTATCGACACGCCGGGGCACGTCGATTTCACCGTCGAGGTCGAACGCTCGATTCGCGTCCTCGACGGCGCGATCGCGTTGTTCTGCGCCGTCGGCGGCGTCGAACCCCAGAGCGAAACGGTCTGGCGCCAGGCCGACCGCTACAAGACCCCCCGGCTGGCGTTCGTCAACAAGATGGACCGCGTCGGCGCTGATTTCTTCAACTGCGTTCAGATGATGCGCGATCGGCTCAACGCCCACCCCGTCCCGATCCAGATCCCCATCGGCGCCGAGGATCAGTTCGAGGGGATCATCGACCTGGTGGAGATGGTCGCGCGCGTCTGGCCGCTGGGCGCCGACGAGGAACGCGGCCGCGTCTTCCAGGACGTGCCGATTCCGGAGAACCTGCGCGATCTGGCCAACGAGTGGCGCGAGAAGATGCTCGAAGCGCTCGCCGAATACGACGACGACTTCGCCGAGGCCTACCTGGAGGAGAAGGCCTTCGAGCCGAAGGAACTGCACGACCACCTGCGCAAGGCGACGATCGCCTGCCACATCACCCCGGTGCTGTGCGGCACGGCGTTCAAGAACAAGGGCATCCAGTTGCTGCTCAACGCCGTCCTGCGCTACCTGCCCTCGCCCAAGGATGTGCCGGCGGTGCATGGGCAACTGCCGCACGAGCCCGACACGGTGGTGAGCCGCGAGCCGAGCGAAGACGCGCCGTTCGCGGCGCTGGCGTTCAAGATCATGAGCGACCCGCATGTGGGCCGGCTCACCTACCTGCGCGTCTATTCGGGCAAGGTCAAGGCGGGCAGCTACGTCTACAACGTCACGCGCGACCAGAACGAGCGGTTGGGACGGCTGATGCTGATGCACGCCAACGACCGGGAACAGATCGACGAGGTCCGCGCCGGCGACATCGTCGCCGTCATCGGGTTCAAGAACACGACGACGGGCGACACGCTGTGCGATCCGGAACACCCGATCATCCTGGAGGCGATGAGTTTCCCCGAGCCGGTGATCTCAATCGCGATCGAACCGAAAACCCGCAACGACCAGGACAAGATGGGCTCGGCGCTGCAGAAGCTCGCCGAGGAGGACCCCTCGTTCCACGTCAAGGTGGACAAGGAGACCAACCAGACGATCATCTCGGGCATGGGCGAGCTCCATCTGGACATCCTGGTCGACCGGATGAAGCGGGAATTCAAAGTCGAGGCCAACGTCGGCGCCCCGCAGGTGGCCTATCGCGAAACGATCACCAAGACGGTCGAGGTGGAGGGCCGTTTCGTGCGCCAGTCGGGCGGGCGCGGCCAGTTCGGCCACTGCTGGCTGCGGCTGGAGCCGGTCGAGCCGGGCAGCGGCTTCGAATTCGTCGATGAAGTGGTTGGCGGCGTCATCCCCCGCGAGTATATCCCGGCGGTGGAAAAGGGCGTCATCGAGGCGATGAACAACGGCCCGATCGCCGGCTTCCCCGTGGTCGACGTCAAGGTGACCGTTTACGACGGGTCGTTCCACCCGGTCGACAGCTCGGAGATGGCCTTCCTGATCGCCGGTTCGATGGCGTTCAAGGAAGGCGCGAAAAAGGCCGCGCCGAACCTGCTCGAACCGATCATGAAGCTGGAAGTGACGACGCCGGAGGATTATCTGGGCGCCGTCGTCGGCAACCTGCAACAGCGCCGGGCGCATATCGACGAGATGCGCGCCCGCGGCTCGATCCAGGTGATCTCGGCCTCCGCGCCGCTCGGCGAGATGTTCGGCTACGCCACCGAGCTGCGCTCGCAGACCCAGGGCCGCGCCAGCTACTCGATGCAGTTCTCGCACTACGCGCCGGCGCCCAAATCGATCGTCGAAAAAATCACGAGCTGATTGCGGCAGGCGGTTTACCCCTGCGCCAGGCGGGCAAGCAGCTTCACCAGAAAGTCATAAGTCCGCCCGACGGAGCCGAGGCTGACCCGCTCGCGCGGCGAGTGCGGGTCGCGGATCGTCGGCCCCAGCGAGATCATCTCCATCCCCGCGATGCGGTCGCCGATCACCCCGCATTCCAGCCCGGCGTGGATCACGTTGATCTCGGGTTCCGCCCCGCTCAGCTCGCGCCACACCTCGCGGCAGAGGCCGTTGAGCCACGCATCGCGCCGGGGCGGCCAGGGCGGATACCCGCGGCCGTCATCGGCGGCCTCGGCG
>MVZB01000248.1 GCA_002068205.1 candidate division BRC1 bacterium ADurb.BinA292 | reverse complement strand
TCGCCCGCCTCACCACGCATCCGCCGGCGAAAGGCGGGCAACAACTTGTCCTGCGCTTCGCTTTCGGCCGTCATCTGGCCGGTCTGCTCGCGCGCCTCGCGCAGAAACCGCACCAGCAGCTGCATATAGGCCGCCTGAGCCACCAGCCGCACGTCGATCGGCCCGAGTGCCGGGTCGAGCAGATCGGCCAGGTCCCGCTCAATCGCCTCATACTGCTCCCAGGAGAGCGGGATGAGGTTGGTCAGACCGGGCGGCTCCTCGATCCGGTGTCGGCTGAAAGTCCAGCGTTGCAGGTCGCGCAGCGCGTCGCCCTGGTCGGCGACGGCGGGCCCCAGGCGGTTCAGCACGGCCGTGCAGGCGAACGAGAGGCCGACGTAGTCGCCGCGCGGTGTCTCCAGAAACCGAAACGGGAAGCTGCGGCAGATGTTGGGTTTGGCCGTTTCGCCGAAGGCGGCGTGCAGCGCGCATAGACCGGCGCGGGTGTTCAGCGTGCACGTGCCGTCCGTCATCCGCATCACGTGACGGCCGGGCGTCCACGGGCTTTCGACCACCGGATTGTTCGGATCGCGCGCCGCCGCCAGCGCCGCAACGGGACGCGCGCGGATCTCCTCGGCTTTCTCCGCCGAGACCGGAATCTCCCAGAACTCGCCGCACGACCGCCCGCAACGAATGCATTCGTAACTCAGGTTGTCGGGCAGGTGAAGCTGGGAGCCGCCGGTGTTGGCCATGGAGAACCCTTGCGGGGTATGAAGGCCCGCCGAACCGGGCCGCGGAACCGTCCGCCCGCAACGGCGAACGGCGGAACCAGTCTATCACAAACCGGTTGCGCGAAGGGAGCGGGGCACGGCATGCTCGAAGCAGCCCGACACCGCGAACGGACGCGGACGCGAGACGCTTTTCAGGGTGAGGGACAATGGTTTCCCACGAACACGGAAACCTTGAATCGAATTAAAATCCCGTATGAGATCTTTTTCGCAGGTCTTCCATGACCCTTATGCCCTTTGCGTCCCGTATGTCCTTTCCCTGACGGATTGGCGGCATGGCAAAACAACCGGCATGGCATCAGGCTCTGGCGGCGGCGCGCGGCGGCGACCTGGACCCGGCGCGGCGCCTGCACGCCGAGCTCCCCGACGACCCGCTGAATGACTACTTCTTCGGCCGGTGCCTGGCCGAGGCCGGCGTGGAACTGGACCGGGCGTCCGAGCTCCTGCGCCGCGCCGTGACGGCCGAACCGAAGAACCCGCTGTTCAACCAGACGCTGGCACTCGCGCTCATCCGCCGGCAACTGCCGGCCGACCGCGCCGAGGCCATCGACCTGCTCACGCGATTCGGTCTGCCACATGAACTCGACCTGCTCGGGCAACTGGCGCTGACACTGGAGGCCCAGACCCGGCCCTGGCCGGCGCATTCCCCCGCGGCCGAAATCCCCTGGCCCAACGGCCTCCCCTCGCCCCAGCTCGACCCGGCCCCGCCGCCCGATCCCACGCCCCAGCCCATCGACCAACCCGCGGAACAGGACAATTTGTCACCTTCGCCTGGGACAGAAGGACGCCGCAATTCAACGCCCCTCGCCCGCGGAAAGGCTCCCGCGGCCACCGATCTGAAGCGCCTGGAACGGCTCCTCGTCAGCCATCAGCCGCTTGACGCCTTGCAATTGGTCGGCGCGGTCCTGGACCGGGGACGTGAGGACGCCTACCTGCACCTGGGTGGCGGTGTCGCGGCTGAACTGGCGGGCGACCCGCTCCGCGCCCGCGCCCACCTGACCCGAGCGCTGGAGCTGGACCCGCGCCAGATGCTGGCGCGCGCCTGGCTCGGGCGGATTTACTGGCGCTCGGGCTGGTGGGATCTGGCTGCTGCGGTCTGGCGCAGCCTGCCCGTGGAAGGGCCTTACGACCACGGCCGGCACTATCTCCTGGCGCTGGCGCTCGACGGCAAAAGCGATCGCAAGGCGGCGCTGGCGGCGATGGCGACGGCCCTGAAGGAGTTCTTCTACGACACGTTTCACTTCTCCATCCAGGACGCCTGGCGCCGCTGGCGCGACCAGGCGGCCGCGCCAGGGCAGGGATGAACCTCGTGCCCGGCTGCTGGTCCAAAACCTGCTTTTTCAAGGCTCGACGGAGCCGACAGCATCCGGCCCGGGCCGTTGGTCGCACCCCAGCCGGATGCCATCTCCGAAACCAATGAAACCAGCGTCGGATTGTCCGTTAAGTCCCTTCAGCTCCCTTGTGCGCCGCTCCACGATTCAAGGCGGATCATGCGATTGACCATGCGCCGGCTTCTCTCCCTCACGCTCCTCTCGCTGGGGCTCCCGTTCAGCGGCCTCGCGGCGCCGGGCGACGATCTGGCCCGCCAGGGCAACGAACTCTATCACCAGGAGCGTTATGACGAGGCAGTGGCGGCTTACCGTCAGGCCCTGGAGAAGGCCCCCGACTCGGCGCGGATTCAATACAATCTGGGCTCGGCCCTGGCGCAACAGGGCCAGTATGCCGACGCGGAACAGGTGCTGCGTCAGACGGCGACCCGCCTGGGCAGCGGCGTTCAGCGCGACGCCTACTACAACCTGGGCGTAACGGTTGCGAAAAGCGCCGATGCCCTCGGTCAGGGTGGCGGCGGGGGCGCCGGCTCCTCCCTGCATCAGCAGATGGCCCCGCAGATGGAGATCGCGCGCCTGGAAGAAGCCCTGGCCGCCTTCCGCGAGGCGATGATCGTCGACCCGCGCGACGACGCCGCGCGGTACAACTACGAGGTCACGCTGCGCCGGATCGAAAAGCTGCGCCAGCAGGCCCAGCAACAGCAGCAGGATCAGTCCGGCCGGCAACAGAGCGACCAGCGGAACCAGCAGCAGCAATCTGGCGAAGGCGACCAGAGCCAGGACGGGCAAAACAACCAAGACGACACGAGCCAGAACGACCAGGGCGGCCAACAGCAGCAAGAGCAACAAGAGCAGAGCCAGGACCAGACGCCGCCGGATCAACCGGAGCCGCAACAGGGCGAAGCCAACGACGAACAGAACGACGAAAGCCAGGAACGCCAGCAGGAGGGTCTGGAGGGCGCCGCGCCGACCCCTCAACCGACGCCGCCGAGCGAGCGCCAGGCCGAGCAGGCTGGCGCGGCGGCGGGCGAGGAGCGGCCACGCGAACTGACGCCGGAACAGATGGATGCCGAACGCCTGCTCAATCTGTTGAGTGAGGAGCAGCCCGAACAGTTCAAACGGCTGTTCCAGTTCCGCGGGCAAACCCGTCCCTCGCGCCAGGGAAAGGACTGGTGATGCGCCACATCCGCCGGCTCCCGCTCCTCCTCGTCATCTGGCTGGCGCTGGCCGCGCCGCCGGCCCCGCGCGCGCAGGGCGAGCCGACGCTGCATGCCGAGGTCAACCGCCAGGTTGTCGGCGTGGGGCAGCCGTTCACCTACACGCTGCGCATCGAGGCCGGCGCCGCGGGGATCAACGCCAAGCCGTCCATCCCCGATTTCGGCGATCTGCGCATCCTCGGCGGCCCGAGCCAGAGCTCATCGACCAGCATCTTCAACGGCCGGGTCTCGATCAGTCAGTCCTACACCTGGACGTTGGCCGCGCCGCGCGAGGGCACCTACATCATCGGTCCCTCTCGCATGCGCGGCGCCGGCGGCCTCATCGAATCCGAAGCGATCACGATCACCGTCCACGAACAGGTCGAACCGCGCGTCGTCTTGCCGCGCGGCCTGCCGTCCGATCAGATCCTCTCGGCCCGCTCGGCCGTCGGCAATACGGAAGTCGATCAGTATCTGAACGGCCGACTCTTCCTGCGCCCCCAGATCTCCAACACGCGGCCCTACGTCGGCGAGCCGGTGATCGTCACGTACACGCTCTACAACGGCGCGCGGATCAGCCTGGGCCAGAACACGCGCGCGATCATGCCCGACGATTTCCAGGGCGTTGTCCACGAGGTGCTCTACAGCCACGATCATCTCGATTACCGACCCGAAATGATCGACGGGCAGCGTTTCGATGTCGCGCCGCTCTATGGCATGGCGCTCATCCCCACCCGGCCGGGCGTCGTCGAGGTGGGCGGCTATTCAATCGAGACGCGGGTCAATCTGCCGCGCGGTCGCGGCGGCTTCCGCGATCCGTTCGACGATCCGATGCTCGATTTTTTCGGCGGCCGGGGGGAACCGGTGCAGGTGCCGACGCGGCCGATCCGGCTGGAAGTCCAGCCGCTGCCCGACGCCGGCCAGCCCGACAATTTCACCGGCACGGTCGGCGATTTCACCATCGCGGCCTCGCTCGATCGCACCGAGGCCAATGAAAACGAGCTCGTCACGCTGAGCGTCCTGCTCGACGGGCGCGGCGCCATCGAGCTGGCGTCGGCCCCCCGCTTCAACTCCGAAGCCTTCGAGCTCGTCGGCGAAACGGAGAGCGTCAACAAGCTCAACACCGCCGAACAGCTCGGCGGCAGCAAGACCTTCGAATTCGTCCTGCGCCCCCGCGCGACGGGTCGGCTGGAGGTTCCGTCGATCCAGTATCCTATCTTCGATCCGTATCGCGGCGAGTACCGGATTCTGCGCACCGAGCCCCAGGAGATCACGATCGCGGCGGCGCCCAACGCCGCGCAACCCCAGACTCCGCGATCGCGGACCAATCGGGACGAACCGGGCGAGCCGCAACTGCATTGGATCAAGCCGATCACGCGCCTGGAGACAAAACCGGCGGCGCCGCTGGTTGAGTCGGCGGCCGTCTGGGGCGCGCAGTTGAGCGCCCTGGCGCTGCTGCTCGTAGCGTGGCGCCACGACCGCAGGCGCGCGCGGCGCGACCCCGCCCGGATTCGCCGCGAGGCCGCTCCGCGCGAGTTCGAGCGGCGGGTTCAGGCGCTGCGCCGCGAACCGCGCGATGTGCGCGCCGAGGACCTCGCGGGCCGACTGG
>MVZB01000247.1 GCA_002068205.1 candidate division BRC1 bacterium ADurb.BinA292 | reverse complement strand
GAGCCGAAATACAGGCGGTTGGAATCATTCGGGCTGACCGCGATGCAGTTGTTGTAGTTCATCTGGCCCGGGCCGCTGTCGCCGGCGGGGATCCCGCTGGTCGTCAGCGCGCTCCAGTTCTGGCCGCCGTTGGTCGAGCTCCAGATCCCCTTGAGCTTGCTGTCGCCGCTCGCCACCAGCGCATAGAGCTTCGTTGGCGTCGTCGGATCGCGCGCCAGTTCCGCCCGGAAGCAGCCCGTCGCGTTGGGATACGTCGCCGGATTGAAACTCGCCCCGCCGTTGGTCGAGTAGTAGAACCGGGTGGTCGTCCCCACCCCCGTCTCCACCACCCATGTGGTCAAGGCGACGTTGTTGCTGTTGGTCGGATCCACTGAGATCGAGACTGCCGGCTCATCCACGATGCGCGTCCAGTTTTGACCGCCGTCGGTCGAGCGCCACAGCCCCCGCCCCGCAAGCTGATACCCGCCCCAGGCCGCCGCCAGGATCGTGTTGGCGTCGACGAACCGGATGTCGCCGACGAATTGCATCGTCCCGTTGCCCGTCCCCGGCACCAGGTTCCACGTCTGCCCGCCGTCGGTGGTCCTGTAAATCCCGGTGCCGAGCGGGTCCACGTCGTTGCCGAACCCCTTGTTGCCCTCGCCCAGTCCCAGCAGCAGCGTCTCGGGGTTGCCCGGCTGCATCACAAGGCTGCCGCAGCCGAGCGACGGGATTTTCCCGTCAGTCAGGTTTGTCCAGCTTTGTCCCTGGTTGATCGTCTTCCAGACGCCGCCGCCGGCCGTCGCCGCATAGATGATCTGTTCGTTCTGGGGATGAACCGCCAGGTCGATGATCCGGCCGTTCGACGGCGCATCGACCTGCCCGCCCGGGCCGACATAGGACCACGCCGCCGCCACATCCTTCGGCCGCTTCTGGTTGTATCGCTTCGTGTGTTCCAGCGCCTCCTCGCGGTAGGCGATCGGAACCACCCAGTTCTCGTTGACCCGATGATTGTAAAACCACATCCACGCCAGGTCTGGCTTGCCCTGACGCTTGTATTCGGCGTTCTCGCGTTTGGGTTTGCCCGGCTCAAACGCGAAGGCGGGCATCAGCCCGCGGTAGCGCGGCGTCGTTTCGGTTGCCTGACGGCCGCCGTGGTGAACGGCGCAGGCGGCCTGGATGGCGAGCAGCAGCAGCGCCGCCGCCGCTCGGAGCGTTCTTGTGGCGCACATGGCGTGCAGTCTCCCCGGAGGCGCGTCGCGGCGCGCCCTCTCCCGGCAATTTCCACTTCTTATTGACGCCCCAACGGCGGATGAGCGTAGGTAATTCTAAATGGTGAGTCGGTCGGACCGCAATCGAACAATTTTAACGTTATGCGAAAAAACGACCGCCGGCCGGCGCACTGAACATCACTCCGGTCATCCCGGTTTCCACCCATCCCCACGCCGGATCTCACTTCAAGCCGTCGCCCGCACGGGCTTATTCCCCACCGCCAATGCTTTCTCCGCCGCCCCCGCCTCCCACCGGCCGCCCTTCCGCCTCCAGCTCCCTTTTCAGTCGCTGCCGGGCCGCGACGGCCAGTTTGTCGCAGCGGTTGTTTTCCTCGTCCTGCCCGTGGCCCCGCGTCCAGCTCCACTCGACGTCGTGCTCCGCCATCGCCTGCATCAGCGCCTGCCACAGTTCGATGTTCTTGACCGGCTTCTTGTCGGCCGTGCGCCAGCCGTTGCGCCGCCAGCGTTCCAGCCACCCCTGCGTGAACGCCTTCTGCAGATACTCGCTGTCGGTGATCACCCGCACGCGGGACGGGCGCTTCAGCGCGCGCAACCCCTCGATCGCCGCCGTCAGTTCCATCCGGTTGTTCGTCGATTCCGCTTCGGCGCCCGACAGTTCCTTGCGCAGCCCCTTCTCCGGCGCCAACAGCACCACGCCCCACCCTCCCAGGCCCGGATTCGGCGAGCAGGCCCCATCGCAGTAGATCAGCACTTCGGATCCGGTGGCGCGTTTCGTCGGCTTGGCAGCGGCTCTTGAATTCATCGCGTCCATGGGACCATGCTTCCGGCCCCTTGTGAAGCATAACCGTGTCCGTAAATTTCCGTCTCGCGTCTCTCGTCCCCCGTCCTCGTCTCTCGAATCACCCCGATCCGGTCCCCATCGCCGAAATTGCGTTCTCATCCCGCGGGGCTTTGACTACGATGGTTCCCCGTGGCACGCTGCGGCGCACCCGTGCCCGCGCGGGTGCAGCGCGCGCGCCCCGCGCTCGATCTCCGAAGGGATTCCTGCTCCATGTCAACCGCTCTCTACCGGCCACCCGCCGCTGTTCAGCCAACGCCCCAGCAGGTCGCCGACTGGGTCGCGGGAGAATTGCGCGACGGGGCCTCGGCCCCCGCGCGGCTGGCCGGGCTGGCGACGCTCGACAACGCGCGCCCCGACGAAATCGCCTTCGTCGCCAACGACAAGGCGGCGACGCTGGCCGACCAGTCCCAGGCCGGCCTGCTTCTGCTCGCCGAGCCGCACGACCGGCCGGGACGCCCCCGCGTCGTCGTCAAGTCGGTCTGGCGGGCCGTCATTGACCTGATGGACCGGCTCTACCCGCCGCGTCCGGCCGCCGGCGGCATCCATCCCACGGCCGTTGTCGCCCCGACGGCCAAACTCGGCGCCGGCGTCGCCATCGGACCCTATTGCGTCGTTGAGGATGAGGCCGAACTGGGCGACGGCGTGGAACTGGGGCCGCACTGCATCGTCTCGGCCGGGTGCCGGATCGGCACGGGCTGCCGCCTGGTCGCCCGCGTCACGCTGGTCGGCGTGGTCTTCCTCGGCCGGCGCGTCACCGTCCATCCGGGCGCCGTCCTGGGCAGCGATGGGTTCAAATACGAAGTCGTCGACGGCGCGCCGCGCAAGGTGCCGCAGGTCGGCGCCGTCATCATCGACGACGACGCCGAGATCGGCGCCAACACGACGATCGACCGCGCCTTCCTGCACGAAACGCGCGTCGGCCGCTGCGTCAAGATCGATAACCTGGTCCAGATCGCGCACAACGTCTCGGTGGGCGACTGCAGCCTGCTGGCCGCGCTCGTCGGCATCGCCGGCTCCACCCGGCTCGGCGACGGCTGCGTCGTCGGCGGCCACGTCGGCATCGCCGACGGCTTGAACATCGCCCCGCGCACGACCGTCGGCGGCAAGACCGGCCTGACCTTCAGCGTCGACGAGCCGGGCCAGACCCTCTTCGGCTACCCGGCCCGTCCGATCAAGCAATTCTGGCGGATTCACAGCGTGCAGGCGCGGCTGCCCGAAATGGCGCGCCGCCTCGCCCAACTGGAGGCCAAGCTCCAGTCGCTCGAGGCGGCGCGGCAAGAATAAGGTCTGCGTGAGCCGGACCCCGGCCGTTCAAGCCTTCCGGCGCGGCCGGTCCGTCACGTGGGTGCCATCGGGCTTCGGCCCGGCATTCATTCCCATTCGAAGTAGTTGTAGTCGGGGTCCTCGTTGACTTCGTGGCCGAAGATGATATCGAGGTTCCGCTGCGAGACCACCCAGTGGATCGGGCGCAGGATCAGATACTCGGCCGCGATGCCGATCGGATGCAGTGCATAGCCCACAAGACGCAGGGGATGCTCCGAGTCGTCGCGATCGTATTCATGCGCCGACACCAGCGTGGGGGAGCAGGCCAGCACGACGGCCGCCAGAACGCAGGGCAGGAGATAACGCTTCATCAGTCGGGGCTCCTTCGGGAAGTTCTTGTGCTGGGGCGGACGGCGCAAGCCCGCGGGCCGGTGACACTGCCCCCGCCTCGTTTGTCTCATCGGCCTCCCAACCCCTCACATTAAGCTTTTTCCGAAAATTCGTCCCTCGTCCTTGTCCCCACTCAACAATCCGTCCTTCGTCCTCGTCCCCATGATCGCTTCCGTAGGCCCGCCCCATTTTGTCCCTTCGTTGTAAACCGCCGGATTCCAGCCCCAACCTCCGTGCCTGCGCTCCTCCGCGTCTCGGCGTCTCGGCGTGAGAGCTTCACCCCCAAGGACTTCCCCAAAATTCGGCTCTCGGCTCTCGTCCCTCGTCCTCGGCTCTCGAAAAACCTCGGCGCGTCTTTGCATGGCCAATGCCCTTCCTCGCACCCTCCCCGCCTCACTCATTTTCATTCAGGATCCGCTCCAGGATCTGTTCATTGACATAAATCGGCACCTTCTTCTTCGTCGCCAGCACGATCGCATCGGACGGTCGCGAGTCGATCCACTCCTCCGTGTCGTCGGCCGTGCGCACCACCAGCTTGCCGAAAAACGTCCCGTCGCGCAGGTCGTCCACGACGACATGCTTGAGCTCGGCCTTCAGCCCTTCCATCACATTGAAGATCAGGTCGTGCGTCATCGGCCGGGGATAAACGTAGCCGTGCAGGTCCAGATCCAGCGCCAGTGCTTCGGCGAACCCGATGATGATTGGGAACTCGCGCTCGCCATCCTTTTCCCCCAGCACGATGATCTGGCGGCTGCCCAGACCCTCTTCCTTCATCTGGATCTCGCGCAGTTCAAATTCGATCAGATGCATCCCGTGATCTTCCATGGCCGCCCGGCCCCCGATCCCCCAACGGCCCTCCCCAAGATTCGGCTCTCGGCTCTCGTCCCTCGTCCTCGGCTCTCGAATCCCCCCGATTCACACCGTCCAACCTCCCTCCAGCCCTCCCCCCCAGTTTTTCTGGCATTCCACCGCCCCCCGAGTGAAAATGTTTGCTACTCTCAAGTGCAATGGATTGAACGTCTGCCCCCCGATGAAACAATCCGCCCCCCACATTCGACCGGCCGCGCAGGCCGGGCGATTCTACGACGCGCACCCCGCGCGCCTGCGCCAGAGTATTGAAGATGCCCTGGCCCACCCCGGCCCTCTAGCGCTGATCGAGCTGCAAAACGGCGGCGCCGAACCCAGCTACGTCGCCGGCACCGAGAACTTCTACGTCATCACCCGCTACAACTGGAGCAGCTACTACGCCATGGCGGTAATCGAGCTGGGGCAGGAAGTGGCGGCGG
>MVZB01000246.1 GCA_002068205.1 candidate division BRC1 bacterium ADurb.BinA292 | reverse complement strand
CGACGTCGCTGAAGCGTCCCGCCGAGGTGTTTGTTTCGCCGCCGCAGTGGATCCCGCCCGATCCCCAATGGTCCAACTATCGCGAAGTGATCCAGACGTGGCCGTTCCTGCGCTACGGACTGAACACCGTCTACGTGACGCTGATGGTGATGCTCGGCAGCCTGCTCTCCTGCTCGCTGGCCGGCTACAGTTTTGCCCGGCTGCGCTGGCGCGGACGCAATGTCATTTTCTTCCTGTCGATCATGACGATGATGATCCCGGCGCAGGTGACGATGATTCCGCTGTTCTCGCTGTTCGTCGCGCTCGGCTGGGTCGATACGCTGCTGCCGCTGTATGTTCCCGCGTTTTTCGGCAGCGCGTTCTTCATCTTCCTCTTCCGGCAGTTCTTCATGTCGATTCCACGCAGCCTGGAGGATGCCGCGCGCATCGATGGCTGCGGCTACCTCGGCATTTACTGGCACGTCGTTGTGCCGCTCTCCGTCCCGTCGTTCATCACGGTCGCGATTTTCACCTTTATCGGCACGTGGAACGACTTTATGGGGCCGCTGATCTATATTTCGTCGGAAAGCAAGCGCACGCTGGCCCTGGCGCTGAGTTTCTATCAGAATTATTTCTATGGCGGGATTCACCTGCATACGCTGATGGCGGCGTCGCTGATGGTGTTGCTCCCCTGCATCATCGTCTTTTTCATTTTTCAGCGCCATCTGATACAGGGCATGATCCTCAGCGGAATCAAGGGATGAGGATGGACCGATGCGGCCAACGGGGAAACGCGTTCAACACGGTCAACCGGGATTCCGCGGACCGGCCGCCCGACGCCTTTGCGCGGGATGGATCTGCCTGATGCTGATCGCGGCGCCCCAGACCCCGCCCGCCGCCGAGCCGCTGGAGATCAACGACCACGATCTGGACCGGGCGCTGCTCGCCGGCCTCCATTGCATGGCGAACATCACGAACCCGGACGACCGGCATATTCCGTACTTCGAGTGCTTCGTTCTGGGCCGGCCGACGATGCTGTTCAATTCCCAGCTCAGCGTCGGCAATGTGACCGGGCGCTGCCTGTATGCCATGCTGAAGGCCGAGGCCGAACTGGGGATCGAGGTCGATCCGGTGGTGATCGCGCGCTACCGGCAGGTCCTGATTGATTCCTATTCGGTCGTGCGGGCCATTCCAGCCAACCCCAATTACCCGGGGGGGCCGTATCAGACGTGTTGGATATTCAACGACGGCGCCGGCCTGCGCGGCCTGATGGCGCTGATTAATTATCGCGACGACGCCCTGGCCCGCGAAATCCTCGATGACACCGTCACCAACTACAAGCTCTACTGGCAGGACCAGGGCTATAGCTGGGAGGCGTTCCGCGCCCATTTCAACCTGACGGGGGGCGGCTACGGTGGGGCCAATCCCTGGCCGGGGGCCGGCATCATCAACGCCCGGCGGAGCTATTTCCGCATTGAACCGTGGCTCAAGTACCACCTGGTAGAGGGCGCGCCGGCGGCGTTCGCTCTGGCTTCGTCGCTGGGCAACATCATGCTGAGTTACAATTTCCCGGCCAGCGGCGCGCTCGTCGGCTACGACCACATGTTCGAACCCGTGGCCGAGATGAACAACATGGCGCTGCTGGCGACGATCACCAACAACGCGGCGATGATGAACCGCGTGCGCGCGCGCTACGACAACGGCGTTCGCGCCGTGATCAGCGCGGAGACGGGCTGGGTCCCCGAACGTCTGAGCAGTCAAAGCGACGTCGGCGAAATCAATAATTCCGGCGAAGTGATCGAAACGGCCCTGAAACTGGGCGACTGGGGCTGGCCGCAGTATTATGAGGATGCCGAACGGTATACCCGGGCGCACCTGCTGCCGGCGCAGCTATTGGATATCAGCTTCATTTTGCCCAGTACGGAAAATCCGCCGTCCGACGGCCTGCGCATGGTGCGCGAACGCGTTCAGGGCGCCTATGGTTTCCCCGCCCCCTATGGGCACATCAGCACGCGCAACCCGTATTTCGACGGCGGGTTTTTCATGGATATCGTCGCCGGCGGCGTGGCGACCGTCGCCGAGGTGCGGCGCCATTGCACGCGCTACAGCAATGGCGCGCACACCGTCAATCTGTTGTTCGACTATCAGAATGAACATATTGCGGTATCGAGCCCGTATCCCGACGGCGGGCCGCTGGTCGTCACGCTGTTTTCGCCGGGGACGCTGCGCGTCCGGCTGGCGTCGTGGCTCGATCGCGAGCAGTTGCGCGTGCAGAGCCAGGGCGCCGCGCTCGCGTTCACGACGGATGAGCATTACCTGACGATCGCCAATCCGCCGTTGTTCGAGCCGATTGAGATCCATTATCCGCTGGCGGTGCGCCGGACGACCGAAGTCCTGAACGGGCGCGAACTGACGTATCACTGGCGGGGCGACTCGATCGCGGCGATGACGCAGATGGGCACCTCGCTTCCGTTCTTCCCGGAATACGATCCGTTCAACTACTGGCTCGATACGCTCGGCCCCGACCGGCTGATGTTGCGGGATGCGCTGGACGGCGCGCCCGCGCCCGACCCGGGCGCCGTGCTGATGGCCGAGAACCTCGCGCCGGCGGTCAACCGTCGCGACGAGCCGGCGGGGGCGCTTGCGTTCAACGGCATGAACTCGGCACTGGTCTACAGCTCGCCCTATTTCCCGCGCGACGCATGCAGCTTCATGGCCTGGGTGCGCGTGGAGGGGGCCGATGCCAAGGCGGAGGGGCCGCGCCATCTGTTTTCGGCGTGGGCCGCCGCGCATGACGATCCGCTGCGCGTGACGGTTGAAGGCAACCAGATTTACGCCGCCGTGGAGGCCGGCCAGGTCCATGCGACCCGCGCGGCGCCGCTCCCGCCGGGGCCCTGGTTCCACGTGGCGGTGGTCAAGGAGGGCGCCGCGTTGATTCTCTATCTCAACGGCGAACCGGCGGCGGCGGGCGACATCCCCACGGGCGCGGAGTCGGCGGCAACAAACTTTGCCCTGGGATTCCTGCCCGAGGGAGCGGGCAGCGGTCATTTCCACGGGGCGCTGGACGATTGCACGCTCCATGCCCGCGCGCTGACCGCGGATGAGGTCCTGAAAATGTATCGCGCATCGGCCGTGACGGCTGCGCGCGATTGGGTTTCGTACCGATGAAGCGGAAGCGCGTGGATTATTTCCGGCTTCGGTCAGCAGGGAAACAGGCGAGATTATGGCGCCGGCCCGCTCGGGCCCTTGCCGTGGCCATGGTCTGCACGATGCTGAACCAAACCAAAGCGACCGAGCCGTTGAAAGTCAATACCAGCGACCTGGACGAGGCGCTGATGGCCGGCATTCATTGTCTTTCCAATATTACAAATCCGGACGATCGACATATTCCGTACTTTACGTGTCACCTGGCGGAGAACGTCCGGATGGGATTTCATCACCGGTTCAGCGTGGGCAACGTCGTGGGACGCGGATTGTTCGCGATGCTGCGCGCCGAGCAGGCGCTCGAGGGTAAGCTCGCGGTCGATCCGGAGGTGATCGACCGTTATCGCAATCTGCTGCTGGAAAGCTACCGGTACATCGGAGTCAGCCCGGCCACGCCCGCCGCCAGGGGGGAACCGTTCAATCAGATCTGGGTCACCAATCACTACTGCGGCTGGCGCGGCCTGATGGCGCTGGCGATGTGGCGCGGCGACGAGGAAGCCCGGGAAATCCTGCACCGGAGCATCGACGACTGGAAACGCTGGTTTGTGGATCCGGGCTACAGTTGGGCGGCGTTTCGCGACCACTATGAGCTGGAGGGGCACCCCGGCACCGGCGCCGAGGAGACGCCGTGGCCCGAGGCCGATGCGGGCTGGAGCCGGCGCGTCGTCTACGAAGGCAAGAGTCTCTTGGAATATTATCTGGAAACGGGGTACGAGCCGGCGCGCGAGCTGGGCGTTCAACTCTGCGAGCATGTGCTGGAGCAACATTTATCCGCCGATGGCTCGATGGATAACGACCACATGTACCTGCCGAGCATGCAGCTCAGCGCGCTCGCGCTCTGCGGCCGGATCACGGGCAACCGGGAGATGCTAGAGCGCGTGCGGCTGGCCTATGAGCACGGGATGAAGCCGGTGATGGCGCCGACAATCGGCTGGGTGCCGGAACGGCGCCTGAAGCAGAGCGACGTCGGCGAGATCAACAATACGGGGGAGGTGATCGAGGCGCTGCTCAACCTGGGGGCGGCGGGCTGGCCCGCATACTATCAGGATGCCGAACGATTCACGCGCGCGCACCTGCTGCCCGCGCAACTGCTGGACGTGTCGTGGGTGGAACCGAGCCCCGAGAACCCGCCGGACGACAGCCGGCGCGCCGTGCGCGAGCGCGTGCGCGGCGCATGGGGCTTCCCGGCGCCCTACGGCATCGTCGCCACGCGCGAACCGTATTTCGAGGGGGCCTATTTCATGGACATCGTCTGCGGCGGAACGTGGTCCACGGCGGCGGTCAAGGCGCATTGTGTCGACTATCGCGACGGCGTGCATTACGTTAATCTGCTATTCGACCGCGTCACGCCGCGCCTCGCGGTCCAGAGCCCCTACCCCGACGGCGACGCGTTGCGCGTTCGCCTCGCCGAGCCGGGCCCCGTTCACGTTCGGCTGTCGGACTGGGTCGATCGCGCCGCGCTCCATGTTTCGGGCCGCGAAGGGCCCCTCGATTTTCATCTGGACGGCGTCTATCTGGTCATTCCGGCGCCGCCGGTGGATGAATGGATCACGGTCGAATTTCCGCTGGCCATCCGCGAGTCGGTGGAGCGGGTCAACGGGCGCGAGATCCGGATCCGCTGGAAGGGCGATTCGGTGCTGGCGATGGACTCGATGGGAACGCCCTATCCCTTCTTTCCGGAGTTCGCCGAGGCCGGCGGAACAGACTGAGCGAGATCTGGCTTTCAACCGTTTCCCAAGGAGGAACCGACGATGCAGAACTTCGAACGCAAAAACCAGCGGGTGCGGCAGGCGTTCCGCCAGGCGAT
>MVZB01000245.1 GCA_002068205.1 candidate division BRC1 bacterium ADurb.BinA292 | reverse complement strand
CCGCGCCCCCCCGCCTCCAGAATCGCCGAATCGGGCACCTTGACCAGCGGCTCGTAGCCCGGGTGATCCACCTGCTTGTAGGGCAGGTTGTGGGCGGCCGTATAGCACGAGATCAGCGACCAGCGCGACCGGTCCGAGGTGTTGGCCGCCGAGCAGTGCAGCAGGTTGCTGTGGAAGAACAGGGCTGTTCCGGGCTCCATTTCGCAGTAGACCAGCTCGCACACTTTCCGGGCCTGCTCCACCCGTTCCAGATCGGCGCCGGTCTGATCGCCGACCAGCTTGTGCGCAATCCGTCCAATCTTGTGGGAGCCCTTGAGAACCTGCAGGCAGCCGTTCTCACGCGAGGCGCGATCGATCGCGATCAAGCAGCTCAGCATGTCGGGATAGAGATAACCGGCTTCGTACCAGTAACCGTAATCCTGATGCCAGACCCAGGCGCCGCCGGTCCGCGGTTCCTTGAGCATCATCTTGGAGTGGTAGTGATATACGGTGTCGCCGAGCAATTGCTCGGCGGTGTCGACGATCCGCGCGCTGCGGCTGAACAGACCGTAGATGTCGTCGCGCGGGATATACCACAGCGAGAGCTTGCTGACGCGGCCGGTCCCATCGGTCAGACCGACGGCGTTCTCCTCCAGGGCCCGGTCATTGCGGGCGGCCGACAGCAGCAGGTCCATTTCTTCCTGGGAGAACAGGCCGGGCAGCATCAGGTAGCCGTCGTCGTGGAACTGACGAATCTGGGCCGGCGTGATGGGAACGGTCATGGTGCGACTCCGTATCGGGTCTTGGAAACCAGTGAATGAAACGCGAGCAAGGCTGGGTCGTTGTTGCTCAGTCTGCAACATAGATGCTTTATATGCATCAGACTGCCTTGGGCAGGGCTCCAATGTCAATTCGAATTTCGGATCAAATCGCAACCGCGTCCGCATCGGAGACGGCGCCGGTTCGTGAAGCCGGCGCCGATGATCAGAACCCCGCCGAACCGCCCCGCGCGGTCTCGGCCCGCGCCGGCTCGCCTTCCAGCAACTCCTGGAACCGCCGGCTGCACTCCTCGAGCGTGAGCTCCAGGTTGCCCCGCGCCAGCGGCGTCTGCCAGACCTGGTAGACGTCGGTTCCATACATCGCCGCGGTGGGCTGGTAACCGATGCTGCCATTGGCCAGACTCAGCGCGCAGACCGGATGGCGCGGAAACCGGCGGCGCAACTCCACCTGCAGCTGGGAGTAAGGTTCGGTGGGCAGGCCGACGAGCAGGGCGTCACCAAGACGCCAGACCCATCCGCTCAGGCGCGCCGAGACACCGTTGCCGATCCAGCGGCGGACCGTTCGTTTCCGCCGCAGTTTTTCGGCTTCAACCCGGTCGTCGGTCGTTGCCTGCAGCCGTTCGAGTTCCTCATCGCGGGGGAAATCGTCCTTCAGCGGCAGATCGAGATCAAAAGTCAGCGATGCCAGTTCGCCGGGATGAACGTGAGGCGCGGCCGCCCACACCCCCAGCGCCGTGCCCGAGCGCTGCGCCCCCTGATATTCGAGGCGGGACGCGGCCGGCAACATCCCCTCGAGCACCGAAAGGACGGCAAAGCCCAGCCGCCGGCCATGGCGGTCGGCGAGCGCCGGATCGCCCTGATACTGCTCGCGCGGAGCCAAGTCGCCCATATTGCCCTGCAGATACAGACAGGGGACGCCGGCGGTGGCGCCTTCGACGGTCTCGCGCAACGCGCCGGGAAAATCGGGCGAGATCAACCGGTTATCCCAGGCCAGCGTCGTCGGATGGCAGGCGTAGTTGACCAGGGTGGCGAGGATGCGCCCCTCGGCGTCGGTGACGCGGCCGACGAGCAGCGTGTCGTCGGCGGCGATCCCGGGGTTGTAGCCGCAGACGTAGCCGGCCGGCAGCGGCAGGTCGCGGTTGGCCGCCAACGCACAGCGGCCGTATTCCCATTCCAGCGTGGCGGGGATGCTCGCGTCGCGCGCGGCGACGGCGGCCTCCCCCGCCGCCTGGACAATGCCGTGGTAGAAGGTTTCCGCGTGCTCGCCGCCGGGGAATCCGTCCATGCTCGGGCTGAGAAAGGCGGGGCCGCCCGAATGGGTATGGGCCAGGGCGACGATGACGCGCGCCGGGTCGACGCCCAGGCGGCGGATCACTTCGCCGCGGACGCCCCACTCCGCCTCGGGAGCGCCCCAGGAACAGGCGTCGAGCGTGATCAGCACGTGGGGGGTGGGGTCTTCCGCGGTTGCGAGCGCCAGCGCGGTCAGCGTCAGCGGGCGGTGAATACCTTCGGCCACATCGTGGCGCGCGGCGGCCCAGCAGCGCGCATAGATCCCCACCGGGGGCGTGATCTCACGGCGCGCGACGCCGATCCGCCCATGGAACCCGGCGTGATGCACCGCCGGCGGTTGCTGCGCCATGGTCGGTCAGTCCTTTCCGTAGCCGCGGCTGGCGTGGCTGATATTGGTCATCGACAACCCGCCATCCATCAGGACGACGCTGCCGGTCATGTGGTGAACCGCCGGGTCGCACAGGTGCAACACTTCGGCAGCCACTTCCTCCGGTTCGATCAGGTGCTGGATCGGGACCCAGGCGGTGGAACGCGCCTGCACCTCGGGGTAGAGTCTGAAAGCGCGTCCGGAGAGCCCGGCATTGACGAACCCCAGCGCCAGTTCGTTGACCAGGATGCCGTCGGCGGCCAGGTTGAGGGCCAGGCATTTGCAAAGCATGCGCAGGGCGGCCTTGCTGACGCAGTAGGCGGGGATGTCGGGATGGGCTTTTTCGGCGGCCCAACTGCTGATGAAGACAATCCGGCCGGGGCGGTTGGCGGCCACGAGGCGGCGGGCGGCGTTCTGGCTCAGGTAGAGCGCGCCGTTCAGGTTGATGTCGAGCTCGCGATTCCAGGCCTCCGGCGTGATCGAGCGAACGCTGGCCGCCGTGCAGGTCGCCGCGTTGGAGATCACCAGATCGGGCACGCCCAGGTCCGCCTCGGCGTCGCGGACCCAGCGTTCCACGGCGGCCGGTTCGGCGATATCGACGTGGTCATAGCGGGCGCGAACGCCGCTGGCGCGCAATTGGGCCAGGATCGGTTCGGCGTCCTGGGGGGCGCGGATGTCGCCCAGGGCGACGTTCGCCCCGGCCCGCGCCATGGCCAGCGCGATGGCCTGGGCAATCTCGCCCAGGCCGCCGCTGATGATTGCCGTGCTGCCGGCCAGGTTGGCCATCACCAGTCTCCCACGCTGCCGTCGGCGTGAAACGTGCGCAGCAGGACTTCGGGCTGGAAGGGGTGTTTAGCGACTTCCCGCTCGTTGATCTCAATGCCGAGCCCCGGCCGCTGGTGGGGGCGGACGATGCGGCCCTCGCGCTCGATCGTGTGCGCTTCGGTCACGACATCGTGGCGCCAGGGGACGTCGGCATGGACTGTCTCGCAGATCACATAGGGCGGGCTGGCAAAACCCAGTTCAAGGGAGGCGGCCGTGCTGACGGGCCCCTGGGGGTTGTGCGGCGCGGCCGCGAGCTGATGCGCCTCGGCCAGCGCCATGATCTTGCGAGCGACGGTCAGACCGCCGCAGTGGGTGATGTCGGGCTGCACGACGCTGCACGCGCGCAACTCCAGCAGATCGCGGAAGGCATGCAGGCCGGTCAGCCGCTCCCCGGTGGCAACGGGTGTCGCCACGGCGCGCTGGATCTCGGCCAGATCTTTCAGATGCTCGGGCCAGCACGGCTCCTCCAGAAAGTAGAGGCCGAAGGGCTCCAGCGCGCGGGCGAACAGGTGCCCCATGCGGGGGGAGGGGCGGGCGTGGCAGTCGATCATGATGTCGATCTGCTCGCCGACGGCGGCGCGCATCGCGCCGACGCAGGCTTCGGCGTAGCGGACGGCGCGGCGCCCCTCGATCGGCACCGTCTCGGGGACGGCCATCGCCTTGAACGCCGTGAAGCCCTCCTCGACGGCCTGGCGGGCGAGGTCGGCGAAGCGGCCGGCATCGGAAGGCGCTGTTTCGTAGAAGTCCTCCATGCGCCCACCGCCCAGATGGCAGTAGGTGCGCACGTAGTCGCGGACGGCGCCGCCCCAGAGCCGGTGACAGGGTGTGCCGTGGAGCTTGCCCAGAATGTCCCACAGCGCGATGTCGACGCCGCTGATCGCCGTGGAGCGCACGATCCCGTGGCCATGCCAGAAATGCTGGCGATACATCGTCTGCCAGAGGTGCTCGATGCGGGTGGGGTCCTGGCCGATGAGCAGCTCGGCCAGATCCTCAACGGCGCCGACGACTTCGCGCGTATGCCACTCCAGCGTGGCTTCGCCCCAGCCGTGGAGGCCGGGCTGGTCGGTCTGCACCTTGACAAAGACCCAGTTGCGCATCCGGGCATGACAGACGAGGGTGGTGACGGCCGTGATTTTCACGCGCGGGCCGCTTTCGCGCGGTGGCGCGCACGCACGGCCCGAGGGCGCCGGCCGCCGTCATGGAGAAAGCCGGGGTCCCCGCCGCGAAAAAGCCCTGAATCGTCCTTGCGTATCGATGCGCCGATCGGGAGGCCGGGTCGTTCAGCGCCCGGCTCGCCAAAGCGAATCCACCTCATGCGCCACTCCTTCAGATTTCGCGGAGCACGTCGCGCGTGATTTCCAGCGTCTGGTCGATGTCCTCGATGGTGTGCGCGGCGCTGATCGAACTCTGCTTGCAGGCAATCGGGAAATGATAGATCCCGCGGTCGATCAGCTCGCGCCGGTAACGCATATCGAAATTGAAATCATGGTGCAGCAGCAGATCGTGATAATCCACCGGAACATGATCGCAAAAATAAACGCAGAAGGCCGAACCGATGCGACTGACCGTCGCGGTGATGCCGTGTTCGGCGAAGATCCGTTCCAGACCGGCCTGCATGCGGGCGCCCAGGGCTTCCAACTGGGCATAGACGGGCTGGTCGCGGAGGTATTCGATCGTGGCGATGGCGGCGGCCGACGTGAACGGGTGCGCGTTGTAGGTCCCCGCGATGAGCACGCGGCGGGCCGGATCGGGGTCGCCGAACAGGCTCATCACGTC
>MVZB01000244.1 GCA_002068205.1 candidate division BRC1 bacterium ADurb.BinA292 | reverse complement strand
GGTTCGCCGCGCGCCACGCCCCCCCGGATGATCACGCCCGCCCCCGCCTGCGCCGCCCGCGTGATCAGGTTCTCATGCCGCCGCTCCAGCGCCGAATACGGAATCTGAAACGCATCGAACACGCCCCATTCGATGTAGGTCGCCAGGTCCGGGCTCGTCGACGAACACCCGATGAAGCGCACCGCCCCCTCGCGCTGAAGTTCCTGCAGCGTATCGACCAGCTTGAACTTCTCGGCCAGCTCCACCGACGGATTGTGCAGTTGCAGCAGGTCGACCCGCGACATCTGCATCTTCAGCAGCGAATCGGCGATGTTGCGCCGGATGTGATCCCGGTCCCAGAAATGCGGCGTATCGTCATGATCGCCCGCATACGTCATCGTGCAGCCGCACTTGGTCGCAATGAAGAATTCCCCCTGACGCTGCGCCAGATGCCGTCCGATGTAGAGCTCGCTCTTGCCGTAGTCGTTCGCCGTGTCGATGAAATTGATCCCCGCGTCGAGCACCGCGTTCAGGATCGTCCGGGCCTGCTCGTCATTGCACGGCCGGCCCCCCCAGATCCGCTCGCCGCGCACTTCCATCGCGCCGTAGCCCAGCTGCGTGACCTCCAGACCGGTCCTGCCGAATGTCCTCTTGGGGAGACTCATGGGTTTCTCCTCTCGCGCTTTCAAGTGATATCCGTGCGGATCATCATCCTACCACGCCCCCTCCGCCAACGCCACCCCGCGAGCGCGGGGTGTTTCTCCAAACTTCGGCTCTCGTCTCTCGTCTCTCGTCCCTCGTCTCTCGTCTTCGGCTCTCGGATCCCCGCCGCGTTCGCCCCCTCACTTCAACACGACCCGGTCGCGCAGGTGCTTGTCGCCGAACGCCTTGATCGCATAGGCGAAGAATATCCCCGACAGCACATCGATGCTGTAATGCCCCCGCGCCAGAAACAGCGACGCCACCACCACCGCCACGCAGATCCCCAGCGCTGCCCGGTAGCCCCGACTGCTCACCAGCAGACAATACAGAATGCTGATCCCCGTATGCCCCGAAGGATAGACCCCCAGCTCGAAGTTCGAAAAGCCATTGAACGGCCCCTCCGTCCCGTCGAACATCGGCGGATTGCCGAACGGCGTCAACACGATGAACACCCCGCGGACCAGATGAAACAGGCCGCACAGCAATAGAAAATACGGAACCTCGGCGAACGCCCGCCGGTGAAACACATACACGGCGAAGATCAGCAGCGACAGCAGACTGAACACGTCATAAACAAAACCGATGTCCCAGTACGGCAGATTGTCCAGGATCAGATCGGACAGGACCGGCAGCGTCTTGACCTCGGTGATGTAGTCATGCAGATACGTCTGCGACTGAAACGTCACCCGGATGCCGAGAAACAGCACCAGCGCCGCCAGATAGAACGGCGGCGCCCCCAGCAGCCGCATTATCTCTCTCAGCCGGCTACCGAGCGCCGGGTGAACCGCCCCAAATCCGACCCGCCTCCTGGCCGCCAGGCTGTTGGTCATACTCTCCGTACTCATACACCACCCTTCCCTTCGCGAGTTCCTTGCGCGTCAGCAGTCGGTAGGCATGAACCCCCAGATACTTCAGCAGGATGCGCGCGCCCCCCTCGGCCCGCGACCGGCGGTCCGACGTCCCGAACGCGAGCGGCAGGATGCGGAACCGCACGCCCGGCCGCCGCAGCGCCCGCTTGACGTACTCGCAGTCCTCGCAGAGGGCAAGCTGTTCATCAAATCCCCCCAGCGCGCCATGCAGCTCGCGGGTCGAGAACAGGCACGCCCCGAACGCCGTCGGATAGACCGGCCGCAGCGCCCACAGGCCGGCATTGAACAAGAGCGCGCCCGCCCGCGAAACCAGCCCCCCCTCATTGATCCGGATGAAACACGTCGCCACGTCCGCGGGCCGCTCGGCCAGAGCCGCCATCGCCCGCTCCAGAAACGTCGGCGCAAGCACGCTGTCGGCATCGAGAAACAGCAGCCGTTCGCGCGTCGCGCGCGCCGCCCCCACGTTGCGCGCCCGCGCCGGGCCGCGCGGCCGATCCATTTCAACCAGGTGAAAATCTCCAAAACACCCGCCGCGCGCCCGCGCCGCCTCGCGCGTCCGATCGCGGCTGTGGCTGTCGACCACGATCAGCTCGAATTCGCGCCAGGTCTGCTTCGCCAGCGACTCCAGCAGCGCCGGCAGATACCGCTCCTCGTTGTAGGCGATGACAATCACGCTGAGCAAGCTGTCGGTTCCGTGCCCGGGCGCTCGATCCCGCCCGCGATCCCAAACCCATCATATCATCAGAACGCCCCGGCCCAGGCAATCGCTTTATCCCCCACCTTCCGCCGCCCCACGCCCCATGGGGGACCAGCCCCCTGCCGCGATTGGCTCATCCCCCCGGTCTTCCCCGCATCCCGGAGGGATGCCTTGGAGTTTGGCCATTCACTCGGTCAGGTGTAGGGATGTTCGAGGCGCATCCCGCAGGGATGCCGGAGCGTAGCCGGTGGTTGAGCCCAGCGACACCACCGGTCATCCGCCAACCTATTCCCCCGCATCCCGGAGGGATGCCAGAAGTGAGCCGCATCTTGATCTTCGCGCCCCCCCCGGCGTGCGACCCCACCGGCGGGTCCGACTGGTCGTCCCGGACAAGTCCGCGGAGCGGACGACTGGAGTAAAGCGCAGGGTGACGGCCGCAGGCCGGAACCCTGCGTCGCCGCCCCCAACGAATCAAACCCCGAAGGGGTGGCCGGAGCGGTCGGCATCTGGCCCCCCGCCTCCCGGAGGGATGCCACACGTCGCCCCGGACGGGCGCCCTTTCCATTAGGCCCCGGTGAAGCGTAGCGGAATCTGGGGACGACCATCCCCAACCACTCCCGTCCCGAAGGGGGCGAATCCACGGCTTGTTTCTGGGGTCCCCGTTTGACCCACGACCGCCCCTCTGCTAAACTGGTGGTGAACGACTACCGCACGAAGGACGACACGCTCATGAGCACCGCCATCACGATTCACACCCTGGAGGACCTCTTGGCGGCAAGCCAGGCGACGCCCGAATTCAAGGACTCCGTCCGCACGCTCGCCGCCGGCCCATCCACCCTGTTCATGGCCGATGGCCTCCCGCAGAGCCGCGTGATTTTCGACGCCGCCTCCCCGCCGGTCAAGGTCCTGCGCGTGGTGATGAAACTGCTCGAAGAGTTTCCCAACGAACCCTTCGAGAAAGTCACCGTGGACGGCCGCTCCGGCTGCTCCGAATACGTCGGCTCGCTCGTCGCCGAGCCGGGCGACCTGCACGTCCAGTTCACCTGGGATTGCGCCTGGCGCGCCCAGCAGCAGGGCTGGAAGGACGCCTTCGGATTCCCCGATCAGATCCGCGCGGCGCGCGAATTCGGCTACCAGTGCTTCCTGCGCTTCGACGCCGAGCGCGGACCGGTCTCCGAGGCCTTTCGCGAGCAGGAGAGCCTTCGCGACGAATCCCTGGCGTGAGCTGACCAGCGCGGACACCCGCCCCGCCCCCCGCCGGTTCCGCCTCGCCCCCGCCGACATATCTCGCAATGGCCTCACGGCGGCGGCAGCGCCACCGGCGCCGATGACGACTCCACCGGCAACGGTTCGGGCGTGGGCGCTGCCAGCGCCGACCGCGCTGCCTCCAGCCACAGCCCCCGCATGTCGACTTCCAGCGCTTCGATCGCCACCAGAAACCGCAGCCGCGTGACGAAATAGTTGATCCGCGCCTCCGTCAGCCGGTTGCGCGCGTCAAGCAGCGCGGCGTCCGCGTCCAGCACGTCGCGCACCTGCACCCGCCCGGCCTGCAGCAGCAGGCTGGTGCTCTCCACGCGCATCCGCGCGATCTCCAGGCTGCGCAACTGGATCTCGTAGCTGTTGCGCGCCGCCATCAGCTCCCAATACAGCGAACGCACCTCGCGCACGATCAGATCGTGCAGCTCGACCTCGGCTCGCCGCGCCGACTGCAGAAAAATCAGCGCGCTCCGGTAGTTGTTCCGTTCCGCCTTGCGATCAAGCGGCAGTTCCAGATTGAACCCATAGCTGTAGCGCCGGCGCTTCCACCCCAGATCCAGCGGCTGGTTCTCCTCCTCGTCGGTCACGCTGAAGTCGGCCACCAGGTCGAACACGGGCAGCAGCGCGTTTTCCGTGACCCGGACGAACCGCTCGGCGTCCTCGATCTGATCGGCGGCGTTGTGGTAGTCCAGCCGTCGGGCCAGCTCGAGCTCCTGCCGCGAGAGCCGCTCCAGTTCGGCCGGATCCGGAACGACGGCGGTCTCGGGGGGCAGCCCCAGGTTGGAACGGAATTGCTCCAGCCCCTGCATGAACGCCACCTGAACCGAGTAGAGCGCGTCCTGCGCGTTGAGTTCCTGCGTCTGCGCCTGATTGACCTGAAAAATATCGAGCCGCCCGGCTTCGGCCAGTTCCTCGGCCTGCTCGCGCCCATAGTGCAGCGTCTCGAGCGACGCCTGCTGGTTGCGGATCGCATCGAGCAACTGCAACAGCCGGAAATATTCGTCGATCCGCTCGACGACGAACTGGCGCTCGAAACGCGCGAAGTCGCGCACTTCATACAGCACGTCGCGTTCGGCCTGGCGCAGGTTCTCCAGCGTCACGTCCGGCCCGGCCGACCGCAGCAGCGGCTGGACGACCGACGCGCTGAACAGCCCGCTCGCCTGCTCGCGCGGCGAATTGCTGTAGAACCGCATGAATTGCTGGCTGAGCTGCAGCGTGACGAGTGCGCCCGTGGCGAACAGTTTCCGCACCCCGACGCTCGTATCAAGCTGCCCGAACCGCTCCGCCCCGATCTCCGTCTCCGTTCGCGTGTTGACGATCGTCGTGGTCGGCGGCTCGAAGTCCTCGAAGCCCGGGATCCCGCTCACGTCCGGAAAACCGGGCAGGGGGACCGTCTCGGTCCCGATGACCTCCACATTCGTTTCGACCGTCGGCTGGCGGGTTCGCTGCCCCGTGATCAGCCCGCTGAACAGCGGCGCGAACACGTGGCGCTCGCCCGTCAGCCGCAGCGCCGCCAGGTAGAGCTGTTCCTTGCGCGCCTGATACTGGCG
>MVZB01000243.1 GCA_002068205.1 candidate division BRC1 bacterium ADurb.BinA292 | reverse complement strand
CCGCCGCCAGCATCAGCACGATCGCGACGTAGCCGAAGAAGACGGTTCCTTCACCCTCCGCCGCCTTGATGCCGAAGTGATACAGCGGGAACAGCCAGCGCGAGAGCAACGTGTGGCCCGGCGACGGCAGCAGGTAGTTCAGCACGCCGACGGGGTATTGGTCGTGCGAGGCGCGGCTGCTGAGTTCGGTCGTGTGCACGGTGACCCAGATGCCCCAGACCAGCGGCGCCAGCAAGATCAGCGTGAGCACGGCGCCGGCGCGCAGCCCGCGCCAGCGCTGCCGCGCGGACCAGCCATGGTTCAGCCGCAGCACCGGCGCCAGCAGGATGAACAACACCGAAAACAGCAGCAGGAACAGCGTATTGCAATAGTCGTTCCATGCCGAGGCGACGAGGCAGAGGCCGGCGGCGACGAAATGGCGCGGCCGGTTCTCCCGCGCGCCGCGCAGCAGAAAATAAAGAAACCACGGGATGAGTTCCGTGCTGAGAATGTTGAGATGGCCGGTCGCCCGTACCATGCGAAAGCTGCTGAAGGCATAGATCACGCCGGCCAGGAGCGCACCCGGCGTGTCGCCGGCGACCCGACGCGCCAGCGCGTACGTCCCCAGGCCGGCAACCACGAACGACCCCATCAGGAAAAGATTGGACCAGAAATACGGGTTCTCATACACGAACGCGCCCAGCGTGTAGAGCAGGCCATAGAAGAACGAGTGCGTGTAATGAAGCATCGAGATGTCGAACGGGCGGTAAAAGTAATCGACGAAAAACGGCAACTGGTGATCGGCGAGTAGCGCGCGCCGTGTCCAACTGAAATTCCAGGCCCACAACATCGAATCGCCCGGCGTGCCCAGCAGCAGGCGATGCGGCCGTGTGACGAGCGGCCATGTCGCGACGGCGGTCAGCATCATGTAGAGCAGCAGGGCGAGCAGATGGGCCGGCGCATGCGAACGCCGCCGTCGCAGCGACTCCAGCAGCGCGCCGGCCCCGCGACGCGGTCGCGCGCCGCCCTCTCCCGGAGGGCGCGCGGCGGCGGACAGGTGCGTCGGAGAATGCTCCACGATCCTCGGAACCTCGGCGGGCGTCGCGTTCAGTCGGTTGGCAGTGTATGGAAGCGCCCTGCCCGGCGCAAGCGTGAGCAACACGGTCCAGTCGGCTTTCCGGCCCGCCGATTGCATTGATTCTTGGCGGATGGCAAACAGGCGGGTATCATCGGGTTCATGCTGTCGCGGCGCCCTGCTCCGCGGCGTCCCCCACCATCCGATCGCGAATTGAGGCCCGGCGTTGGGATCGAAGCCATGGACGACGTTCCTCATTCTGCGGGCGATGCGTCCCCGCCAGTGGATGAAGAATTTGCTGCTGTTCGCCGGGCTGTTCTTCTCGCGCAATCTCCTCGACCCGCTTTCGGTCAAGCGCGCGCTGGCCGGCTTCGTGATCTTCTGCGGCCTGTCCGGCGCGGTCTACCTGCTCAATGATCTGATCGACGCGCCGCGCGACCGGCTCCACCCGCGCAAACGGCATCGGCCGATCGCCGCGGGTCAGCTCGCTCCGCGCGACGCGGTCCTCGCGATCATCCTGCTCCTGGCGGCCGGCCTCGGCGCCGCCCTCTGGCTCTCGTCGTACTTCTGGATCTGCTGCGTCGCCTATCTGGTCCTGATGCTTTCCTACACGACGATTCTCAAGGAGATCTTCCTGATCGACACGCTGATCATCGCGCTGGGCTTCATTATCCGCGCGGTTTCGGGCGTGATCGTGCTGCGCACCCCCGACAACCAGGTCGACCTGACGTCGTGGTTCGTGATCTGCGTCCTGTTCCTCTCGCTGCTGCTGGCGTTCTGCAAGCGGCGCAGCGAACTGGTGAACCTTGAGGGCAGCGCGATCGAGTTCCGGCCGGTCCTCTCGCTCTACTCGCTGCGGATGATGGACAGCGTCATCGCCGTCTGCGCGGCCGGCTGCATCCTCTCCTACACACTCTACGCGACCCACATGGAGGAGCTCTGGCTGATGCTCTCGACGCTCCCCTTCGTCCTCTACGGGATTTTTCGCTACCTCTACCTGGTCTATAACAGCGACGTAACGGAGGCGCCCGAACATGCCCTGGCCAGCGACCCGCCGCTGCTGGGATGTGTGTTCCTCTGGGGCTGCTCGCTCGTGCTGGTCTACTTTCCCGCCTGATGCGCGCCGGGGCGCCGCGCACCGTGCCGTCGCGGGCACTGCTGCTGGGCGCGTTCTGCCTCTTGTTCTATCCCGATGCGGCGCCGCAACCGCCGGCCGAATCGCTCCTGCGGGAGCGCCCGGCGCCGGCGTCGTATCCCGATCCCATCGTGCCGTGGCTGGGGCTGCCGTCCGATGCGCCGCCGATCCTCCATTACCGCCACGACATCCGCATCGGCCCTCCCGGCGCGGGCCTGTCCATCCGCGAAAGCCGTTGGCAGGCCGACCGGCTCAAGTTGCTCGGCTTTGGCGGCAGCCTAGGGCTGGTCGGCGTCGGAACCGTTTCGGCCGAAGCACCGCTCGATCTGGCGACGACGGTGACGCTCGAAACGATCGACCTGAACGCGGTTCTGCGCTACCTGCAACTGCCGCGCGCCGAGGAAATCGAAGGCCGAGTTTCCGGAACCGTTCATCTCTCGCTGCAGGGCCGCGAATGGCGCCGCATCGACGTGGCCCTCCACGCTCCCGCCGGAACCGTCCGGATCCACCGGCGGCTGATCGCCGACGTGCTCACCACCTATCTGAGCGAGCAGCTCAGCCGCGAGGAGATCTATGCCTCGCTGGACCAGGCCTACCGCGGCATCGAGATGATTCCCTTCGACGCGGTGCGCGTCAACGGCCGCTTCGACCAGCAGACGTTGAACCTGCGCGTCCCGCTGCGCAACGAGATCCTGAATCTGGACCTCGAGCCGCGCATCGAGCGCGCGATCCTTTGGGACCTGTGGGACCTGCTGCGTCGGACGGGCTTTGAGGAACTTGAGGACATCGAGTGGCGGACCCGTCGTTAGTATGGCGCTGTAAAGGTTCATCCCGCGCCACAGCCCCCCGTCCTCCCCCAGGTCTCCGGGGTGCTCCCCGTTTTGAATTGCCAACCCTTTCCACCGCCATCATCATGGGCGGGAATGCTGGAGTCCGACATAAACGTGCGGCGTGTCATTTCCGTCCCCTGCATCCCTGCCCTGACCCGCGAACAACCGAACCACCACTCCCCGTGTGAAAGCCGATGACTGTCCCCCCCAAACACAAGCCGTTCGGCCTGCGCCATGGCCTGTGGCTCGCGCTGCTGGCGGCCGGCTGTGTCGGCTTCACCGTCGCGCAATGGTCGCGCGGTTATGTCGATTTCGGCGACGGCAATTACATGTACATCGGCATGCGGATCGCCGAAGGCGTCGTCCCCTATCGCGACATCCTGGCGCCGCAGCCCCCCTGCCACCTGTTCATGGGCGCGCTGATCTACAAACTGTCGCAGGCGTTCCGTCCCGAAACCCCCGTCTACTTCTTCCGCGGCTACTCGGTTGCGCTGCGGCTGCTTACCCTGCTGCTGGTGGTGGCGCTGGCGATGCGCGCCTGGGGCCGACCCTCGACGGCGCTGGTGGCGGGGGCGATCTATCTCTGGTTTCCCATCGGCTTCTGGTGGTCGTTTGCCTTTCAATCCGAACCGCTCGAGATCGTCTTTCTGCTGGCCATGGCATGGTGCGCGCTGCGGGGGACACGCGCCGGCGACATCGGGAGCGGCATCTTCGCCGCCCTGGCCGCCCTCACCAATGCGACCGCCGCCCCTTTTCTGCTCGTCCTGATCATCTTCATGCTGTTGCACGCCCCGGGGCGCGCGCTGCGCATGGCGGCCCCCTGTCTGCTGCTGGCGGGCCTCGTCACGCTCGCGCTGCACATCTGGACCGAAGGCGCCTTCCTGGATGTCGTCGTGTTCAAGCAGGTGGGAACCTACCCCGGCGGGCTCGGTTCGCCCCAGTTCCTGAACTACGCGCGCGGCAAACTGCTCGACCAGGGCGGCAAGGTCCTCGCGCTGGAGGGCGCATTCTGGGTCATCGCGTTGATCGCCGTCCCGCGCTATTTCCGCTCCAGTCCGCTCCCGCCGATGGCGCGCGCCGGACTGACCTGGTTCCTGCTGGCGACCATGACGGCGATTCTCTACGTCACCAAGGGCGGCACCGCCGACTACATCTTCAGCCTCAGCGAGCCGGCCGTCGCGATCCTCGCCGCGGGCGAACTGGTCGCCTGGGCGCGGCGCTGGAAAACCCGCGCCGCCCCCGAAATCGGCGGCGGCCTGTCGATCCGCTCGATCCCGTTTGCCCTCCCCAAGCTGGCGGCGGCGTGGATGCTCGCGGTCCTCGCCCTCGGCCCGGGCCTCAATTTCCACGCGCTCCTGTGGGATCAACGCGCCTACGAGCTGAGCGAACGCGGAACCCCCGACCGGCCCGGCGTCCGCCTCGTGCGGCGGATCATCCAGGAGCACAGCCGGCCGCGCGATTTCATCCTGGCGCCGCCGTATTACGCCGTCGATTCCGACCGGCGTCTGTGGGGCGAGTTCAGCGAGCTGTTCATCTGGAACATCACCTACCTGAACGACCTGCGCGCCGGCTTGCGCGAGGGAACCGGCTGGCGCAAGATGCGCGAGATCGGCGAGGCGCTCCGCGCCCAGCAGATTCCAATCGTCATCCTCGAGATGGGCCAGACCGGCATGTCCCGTGAGGTGATGCTGGCGCTCCAGGATCGCTACGTCCCGCTGCGCCCGGATCGGCGCCGGTTCCTGCTCCACACGCTCAACACGCGGTTGGGCTTCTTTATCCCGGCGCCGCCGCTCGAAGACGAAACTGCCGCCGCCGAACGGATCCGTCAGTGGGAACTGTTCAAACTCGAGCTGCTCGAAGTCTTCGGGCCCGGCGCGGCGAACGATCAATTCGGGTCCTGGTACGCCGTGCGTCCGGCCGGACCCGGCGCGTCGAGCGGCGAGGCGCCGCCGCGGGAGCCAGCGTGAACGAGCCGTACGATCCCCATCCGGCCTCGACCGACGAGGAACTGCTCCCCGTCGTCGATGAGCACGACCGCCCGATCGGCGTGCGGCGTCGGCGCGAGATCCATCGG
>MVZB01000242.1 GCA_002068205.1 candidate division BRC1 bacterium ADurb.BinA292 | reverse complement strand
CGATCGTGTTCGGCGCCGGCATCCGCGGGGATGGACGGCTCAGCCCCATGTTGCGGGACCGGATGGACACCGCCATCGCACTCTACCTGCTCGGCCGGCGGTTGTCGGGGCGGCCGGCGCTCGGCCTCATCGCCGTCTGGCTCCATGCGATCCTGCCCATGGCGATCTTCATGGAGCGCTCGCTCCTGCCCGACGCGCTGATGAACGCCGCGCTGACCTGGAGCATCGTCGCGGCCGCCGGCATCCGCCCCCCCGACCCGCGCCGCGGCAACGGCCTCTTCTCCCTCCTCGCGCGTTCCGCGGCCGTCGCCCTGCTGCTGACCGCCGCCGCCCTGGCCAAACTGCCCGCCGTCTTCTTCGCCCCCGTCGCCGGTTTCCTCCTCCCCTGGTCGGTCGGCTGGCGCCGGCCGGCCGGCTGGATCGCGCTGGCGGTGGTCGCCGGCCTCACCTGGCTCGGCGTCTGCGCCTGGTACCGCCTGTCGCCGTTCAATCCCCTGCCCGGGCTTGAGCGCATCAGCCAGAACACCAACAACCTGCTGGGCTCGGTCGATCAGCTCTTCCGCCCCGCGATGCTCCGCCTGGTCGTCGCGCGCATCACCCTCGTCCTGACGCTGCCGGGCCTCCTGCTCGCGCTGGCGGGCTGGATTGCCCTGCAGTCCCACCCCGGCCGCAAGGGGTGGCTCAATTTGTGGGCGCTGCTCGGGTTCCTCTTCGTCTGGCTGACGCTGGGCGCCAACACCTACTGGGCCGCCGCCATCGCGCCGGTGGGAATGCTGCTGGCCGGCTGCGCCCTGCTGCGCCTGGCGCGCCAGCCCCGCCTGGCCTGGGGGCTGCCCGTCCTGGCGGTGGCGGCATGGCTCGACCCCGCCCGCGCCCAGATCGCCGACTATCTCGAGACCCGGCCCGGCCTGCACGCCCTTGCGCAGATCGGCGAGCGCTGGTTTCGCGCTCCGGATGCCCCCGTCCCCAACCCCCGCCCGCTCTTTTACGGCCAGGTTCCCGACGACATCCGCTATTTCACGGGCTATCCGGGCGTCACGCTCCGCTCGTGGGACTACGACGCCGCCGTCCGCGAGCTCGAAGCCGGACGGTTCGATTTTCTCCTCAGCACCCACATGAACGGCGAACGGATCGTCGGCGAACTCTTCTCGCGCAAGCCGATCCTCGATTTCGACCTCCGCTCCCATATCCTTTACGACACCCGCGCGCAAGCCAACCTCGGCCGGCCGGTCGAACAGGCGCCCGCCGGCGGCATGGCCCTGGATCTCGAAGGCGAACTGATCGTGCTCGCCGCCGAAGTCGATCAGACCAACCCGGCGCCGGGCGAGGCCATCGAACTGCGCCTCACCTATCGCAAGGGCCCCCGCTGGCCGCGCGTCGTCCCGGCGGTCCTCTTCTTCAGCCACGCCGACAGCCGCCAGACCTTCCTGCCGCCCCCCCGTTCGCAAGGGGCGTATTTCACTTCATGGCCCTGGCCGTTGCTGCAAACCCCCGACTTTGCCCAGGGCGACACCGAGCAGATGGTCCACCGCTTCGACCTCCCCCGCGCGATGCCCGAAGGTCGTTACGATCTGTTCCTCGCCCTGGCCCGCGACTTCGTCGCGCCGTCCCCACGGGGCGAACCCCGCCCGCTGGCCATCACGCTGGACGTGCGCCACCGCGAGGCCCCCGCCGCCGGCGCCCCCCAGCCGGTCGATTGGAGCGACGCCCTCTGGCTCATCCCCTTCTTTCATGCCGAGTGGACCCCCCGCGGCATCGTGACCCTCGCCCAGCTCAATTCGCAGAGCAGCCGCCTCCCCCAGAGCCAGGTCTGGTGGGCGCCCAATCTGGCGCCCGGCGACTATCTGCTCGCCCTGCGGCTCGCCGCCCGCCCCGCCGGCGAGAATCCCGCCGACGCCTGGCCCGTCTTGAAAATCGCCCGCCCCGACGGCTCCGAACAGACCGTCGAGATCGCCCATGAGGATGCGCGCACGCTGAGCCTGCCGTTCTCCTGGCGCGGCCCCGGCGATTATCTCCACTTCACGCTCGCCAACCCGCTCTATGGCACCCGCTCGCGGCACCCCTTCCCGCTCTATCCGCACGACTTGCTTTATGGCTCGCGCGTCATCGAACTCCACGGCGCGACCGTGCTGCCCGCAGCGCCCGGCGGCGAATAAACGCTCGACGGCGTGCAGCACGCCCTCCAGCGTGCGATCACGCCCGCAATCCGTCGGCTCGGTTCAATCCGACGGATTGCACATCGTTTGGATCAACGGGAAGAAAGATTACTTCGCGAAAAATGTCAGCCAGGCCATCGCACCCAGTCCGCACAGGACGAGAAAACCGACGGCCGCATTGATCATCAGCACGCCGCGGCTGATCCGCCGCGTCGCGGCGTCGATCGCCGGGTCGATCCGCTGCGTCATCTGGGTGCGCAGCTCCACCGCCACCAGGTCGCTCACCCGCTTGGGAATGCTCGTCTCCATCGCGGCGCGCACCTGACCCTCCACCACCGGCGGGAGCATCTCGCGCGCCGACCGCGGCACCGTCTTGTTCACCACGGCCTCCACCGTGCCGATCAACTGCTGGCTCAGTTCCGGCGCCATCTTCTCCGCCGCCCGCTCCAGCCGCGTCTCGATCTCGCGCGGCAACAGGTTCCCCAGCATCTCGCGCACCCGCTCCCGGATCACCCCCGGCAGCGTCTGGTCCGTCACCCGACGCACGGCCGCCTCGGTCTGCTGCGCCAGCACCCCCTGCAGCGCTTCCTCCACCTTCGCCACGGCCAGCTTTTCGACCATCGAATTGGCCACTTCCCGCACCGTCAGCTTCACCAGTTCCTGTTCCTTGTCGCTGACCAGCGCCGTGATCCGCGAATCCACTTCATTGCGCGCATACTGATCCACCGACAGCGTGATGTTCTGAATGCAGCGCTCGATGATGAGCTGCGTCTTGCGCTCCACCGCCGCCTGGATCTGCTTCTCCGCCAGTTGCGTCATGATCCGGTCGGCCGACCGTTGCATGTGCTCCAGCGTCAGTTGGTCCAGCGCCTTCTGCTGAAAGATCTGCTCCACCTTGCGCACGAGCTGGCGCGGATCGAACGGCTTGAGCAGAAAGTGATTGACCGGCCCCAGCTCCAGATTCTCCCGGTTCGGCACCGCCCCCTCGGGCACCAGCAACAGCACTGGCATTTCGTGCGTCCCGTCGTTCTGCTTCAACAGCCGGCAGGTCTCCCGGCCCGTCAAGCCCGCCAGTTCGCTGTCGATCACGAGCAGATCGATATCATCCAGGCTCGGATAGGTCAGCACGGCCGCCCCGTTGCTGGCGGTCGTCACGCGGTAGCCGGCCTCGCCCAGCGCATTGCGCGCCAGGTCCTGGACCGCATGGCTGCCGTCGATGACGAGAATCGAGCGAAATCCCGACTGCCGTTCACGCGGCGCCTCGTCCTGCCGCGGACGTTCATTCAGATGCTGCGAACCGATCATAATACCTTCTCCGCCCACTGGCGTGCCCACGTGCGGGGCATGAAATCGTTGGGGTGCTGTATCTCCGGATTCTCAATAAACGGCCGCGCCACCTGGCGCAGGATTTCACCCGCCCGCTCGCCCAGGTGTTCCTCGGCCAGTTCCATCAGCCCGCCGGCGACCCCCGCCAGCGCCTCCAGGCTGTCGTCATGGCACCCGGCTAGACTCCGCGTGATCCCCCCAGCCATCTGCACGTAGTGCTCGAACGGCCGCGGGTCGAGCAGCCCGTCGCAGACCTGGATCAGGTCGGCGCGCGGGAATCGCATGCCGAGTTGCAGCCACAACTGCGCGATCGGCTCGCTCTTGCCGATCCGGTCCTTCACCGCCGGCTCGACCAGCAGCCGCTGCGCCAACTGATTGATCAGCGCGCAGGCCATCCCCACGCTCGTGAAAAACGGCCCATGGGTCGGCGTCAGTCGCGGTTTCTGCCACGCCGGCCCCCCCTCGGCCCCTTCGCCGCGCCCCCCGCGCCGACCGAACAATCCCAGCAACGCGCCCGGCCGCCCCTGCGCCCCCGTGACGGGAGCCTCCTCCACGTCGGGCTGCGTCTCCACGTCGCCCGTATCGGACCGCTGCGACCCCATGCTGCCGACCGGATGCTCCACCGGCATGATCAGGTTCAGCCGCAGCAGCGTATCGAGCCCGCACAGCGTCTCGAACCGCCCCAGCCCCGCCATGTAGACCAGCGTCTGCAGGCTGTGGCGGCCGTTGATCAGCGACAGTAGCTTCCACACGTTCGGGCGCAGGCGCTCCTCCGGAAAACCGGCTAAATCCGGACGCACGGCGAAAACCTGGTGCGGATTCTGCAAATTCTGCGCAATTTCGCGCCAATGCGACATGTGCTGCTCGCCCTCTTCGAGCAGCCGGTTGATGTCCAGCGACAGCAGCCCATGCGCCATTGCCGGCGTCGCCCCGTGTTCAAACCGGAACGAACCGTCGGTCCACGAAAACAGTTCCCACATCTCCTCCTTGACCTGCAGCCGGAGCGCATGCTCCACCTGCTCGCGCGTGACCAGACCGCGGTCGATCAACAGCTCGCCCAGCGGCAGCCCGGTATCGTGTTCGCGCTGTTCCAGCAGCACCTCGTCCAGGTCGCGGCGGTTGATCAGGCCGTTGTAGACGAGCAGTTGGCCCAGCTTGAGAAACCGCTCCGGCGAGGCCGTCCCGATCAGCCGGCCGTCCTTGATGCTCAGTTCAACGGCATGCTCCGAGGATTCCAGACGCAGGATCCCCGTCATCCGACCCATCGCCAGGATGCGCATGACATCGGCCAGGGGGAAGGCGCCCAGGCTCCCCTCCAGTTCCATCGCCTTGTGATTCGTCGCGGTCGCCATGCCTGCTCCTTACTCCCTTGCTGCGCCAGCCACTGAAAATCCGGCCCGGTCTGATCGCTGCGGCGGCCCGTGGGCGCCGGATACGGCCCATCCACCGGAACGCAAGCTACTCCTTTCCCGCCAGACTTATCGGCATAGCCCCCGCCCGACTGAACATTTGATTCGATGGTGACAGGCCCCCCCCTTGCCCCGCATCCCGCCGGGATGCCAGAGAATACCCGGTGGTTGAGCGCAGCGACACCACCGGTCACTCGGCCCCTC
>MVZB01000241.1 GCA_002068205.1 candidate division BRC1 bacterium ADurb.BinA292 | reverse complement strand
TTCCTGGCGGCGGACCGCCACGAGCAGGATGTGACGGAAGCCCTGGGCATGGAGAATCTCGGCCTCGGCCAGGACGCGCGCCGGCGTCAGCGTGACGCGCGGGATCTCCAGCTCATGCGAAAAGCCGCAGTAAGCGCACTTGTTCACACACTCATTGGTCAGGTAAACCGGCGCGTAGAGCTGGATGACCTTGCCGAAGCGCCGCTCGGTGAGAGCGGCGGCGCGCTGCGCCAGCGGCTCCAGATACCGCGCGGCGGCCGGCGAAAAGAGGGCAATCAGGTCGTCGTCGGAGGGCCGTTCGGCGGCGAGCGCGCGTTCGACGTCGGCGGGCGTCGCCGTGTCGATCGCCGAACCCAGCGCGGGCCACGCGGTGCGGTCGATGATATCAAGGAAGGTGCTCATGCCGTCACGTCCAGGAATTCGCCTCTCAATTCTCGTCCTCGCGCTCGCCGTCGGACCTCAAGGACATAAGGGCCATAAAGGTTGTAGCGAAGCCATCAAGCACTCCCCTGCTCCCAGAGAAACCCGGTCAGCGGGCTGCTGGCGCGGGCCAGCCGGCTTTCGCCGCCGGGTCCGGCCTCGCGGGCCAGTTCGGCGGCCTCCACGGCCGCTTTGAACGCGCGCGCCATCCGGACCGGATCGGCCGCGACGGCGATCGCCGTGTTGATCAGGACCGCATCGGCGCCCATCTCAATCGCCTCGGCGGCGTGGCTCGGCATGCCCAGGCCGGCGTCCACCACGACCGGCACGGTCGCCTGCTCAATGATGATGCCGAGCTGGTCGCGCGTCCGCAGCCCGCGATTGCTGCCGATGGGCGAACCCAGCGGCATCACCGTGGCGCAGCCGGCGTCCTCCAGCCGCCTGGCCAGAATCGGATCGGCGTTGATGTAGGGCAGCACGACGAACCCCCCGGCCACCAGCACCTCGGCCGCCTTGAGCGTTTCCACTGGATCGGGCAGCAGATAGTTGGGGTCGGGGGTGACCTCCAGCTTGACCCAGTTGGTGCGGGTGGCGGCACGGGCCATTTTGGCCAGGCGGACGGCTTCCTCGGCGGTGCGCGCGCCCGAGGTGTTGGGCAGCAGGCGGTATTTGCTGAAGTCGAGCGCCTCCAGCGTGGCGTCGTGCGGGTTGTTCAGATCGACGCGGCGCAGCGCCACGGTCACCAGTTCGGTTCCCGAAGCTTCCACGGCGGCCGCCATCGCCTGAGGCGAACTGAATTTGCCGGTGCCGACCAGCAGGCGCGAGCGCAGCGCGACGCCGTTGATCGTCAGGGGCTTCATTGGACTGTTCGTGCCGTCGGTGGTCATGGAAACATCGCCTTGAAATGGTGGGCTTCGTGAATCGCCAGGATGTGCACGGCCTGGATCAGGTTCGGATTGTGGCCCGGCGGATCGAGGAAGCGGATGTGCCCGGCGATCTCCTCCGGCACGCGGACCAGCAGAGCCTCCAGCTTCACAGTTTGCCGCTGCAGTTCGGCGCGCAATGGCTCAAGGTCCATTTCGGGACGCCGCGCGGGCACGATCAGGCTGGGCGCCTTCATCGGCCGGCCATGCTTCTGTTCATACTCGGCATAGACATCGGGCGAATGGCGTTCGAACGGGCGATTGCGGAAGAGCCAGGCAAACGGCGTCAGCAGCGGGATCGCAATGCGCGCGATCTTGCGGATCAGCTCGAGGGTCCGGGCCAGATGCACCAGGTGTTCGCCCCGGGACCACTTGCCGGGGGCAAGCGGCGCCCACAGTTCCTCGCGCGAACAACCGGCGAGTCGCTCATAAATCGCGGTGCGTTGCGACTGAATCAGCCGGAAATGGGCCTGGAGCGTGGGCGAGCGCATCTCCATCGGCATCACCCGCCGCCGACGAACCGGACGATCTCGAGCGTATCGCCCTCGTTCAGCGTCACCTCGCCGAGCCGGTCATCCTCGACGAACTCGCCGTTGTGTTCGATGGCGAGATTGCGCGCCTCCAGGCCGATCTGCCGCAGCAGATCCAGCAGGGAGGAGGCCTGGTCAACCTCGCGCGATTCGCCGTTGACTCGAATCCGCATCATCCTTCCTCCACCGGGTCGGATTCCCGCCGCCCGCTCCCCTCGCCTTCCTCGCCGAGCAGCAGGCGCAACACCACGTTGGCCTGCTGACCGGCGGCGACCGCCACACGCGGCGCCAGCAGGCCGCGGCCCGGCGCCGCGGCCGTCTCCGTATCGCCCACCAGCCAGACGTTGCGGAAGATGCGCCGCACCCGGATCGAATCGGCTGGGCCGTACCCCGCGATGCCCGATACGGTGACGAGCGGGATCGTCGGCAGGTCGCGGCGCACGGCGACCGTCAGATCGCGCTTCATCGTCGGGTCGTCGAAACATTCGGCGATGACATGGCACCCGGCGAAGGTCTCGGGGATGTTGCGCGCGGTCAGCCGCAGATTGCGCGTTTCGGTCCGCACATACGGATTCATCCGCAGCAGGTTGTCGCGCAGGGCGTCCACCTTGGGCAGGCCGATCTGATCGATGAAAAACTGCTGGCGATTCAGATTGCTCGGTTCGACGACGTCGAAATCGACCAGCAGCAGGTGGCCGACGCCGGTCCGGGCCAGCGCGATGGCGACGGCGCTGCCCAGGCCGCCGCAGCCGGCGATCCCAACGCGCGCCGCCTTGACGCGCGCATGCACGCCGGGGCCGTGGCGCGCGACCATCAGGCTTTCCAATTCCTCGGGCGAAGGGACTTCGCCGCGCCGGATCAGAACCACCTCGTCGCCCGCGGCCAAGGGGCGGTCCTCGGCCAGCGGGAACCCGTTGAGAATCACGACGTCGGCGTCGGGCTTGAGCCGGTCGCGTAGTTGAAACAGCGTGGCGCCGGGCGCGACGCGGTGCGGACGCTCATTGACGCGCAACGGCAGCCCTTCCGCGTCGGCGCGCGGCCCCTCCGTGCCGATCTCCGGGGGAAATTGAACGGGCGGTTTCACGTTGCGGGTTCCCTACGCCGGCATTACCCGGATCAGGTTCATCGGGTTCGCGGACTACCGCTGTCTCAGCCCCTTGAGCGGAGCACCCCATGCCGTCCCATGTTACGCTCCCGCGAGCCGGGCCGTCAATCTCCCCGCCCCTCACTTTAGAACCGTCCCTCGTCTCTCGTCTCTCGTCCCTCGTCCTCGTGATCGCGTCTTTCCGCCCGTCGTTCCCCCTCCTGCCCCGACGCCATGGAACGAAGCAACCGCCGGAAACGTGGGAGCGCCGCAGGTTCATGGGCTATTGACGTGATTAATCTGCTTCTCGGAATCGCCTGAATCGGTTCTGCCGTCGCCAATTGGTATCCCGGTTCCCGCCACCCAAGTGCTTGTCATTCCCCACATCGCAACCCGCTCAAGGGTTCAAAATCCAATGCAGGCGATTCCGACTTGGTTGCCAACTGAGTCCGCGGAGCGGGCGACGGGAATAAAGCGCAGGGTGGAGGCCGAACGCCGGAACCCTGTGTGGCCGTCTCCAACGATCCAAGCCCCTTGAAGGGGCGGCCGGAACTTGCCTGAATCTGGGCCATGACAAGTACTTCAGTGGCGGTCTGAAGTCTGCAGTCCCTTCGGGGCTGCCCTGCTGAAAGATCCGGCAAGGCCTGACCGTTCGAAGCGGCCGTCCACTCCTCACTTTCATCCCCCATTATGAACCGCCGGTTAGCCAGCAACTCGTATGAGAATTTCACTCTCTTCCACCCATCGACTCAATTCCTCCATAGCGCCGTCCGCATGCGCCGCCCGATCCCCGGCCGACTCAATTTCATAAACAGCCGTCCGCGTCAGCCGCCCCGGCGGGGCGCGATTTGGATAGCCCCTGGTGAAGCTCAGCGGAACCTGGGGACGCCAACGCAGAATTTCCCCGTCCCCGAACGGGGCGAATCTCAGCGAAACATGGGCAGGCGCCCCATTCTCATGCTTTCCTGGGTGAACACCGACATGTCATGAAAAGTTCACGGCAAAAAATCGACATCCACTACCGGCGGTTCCCGATACGCGCCGGATCAGCTTCATTAATATTTGACGGAACCTCTCCTGGCGAATGGCTCTTGCGTGACGGCGTTCCCCGTGGGGGGGAGGGGCGAGGCGCGCGCGGGTTCGATCCTACCGGCGCGCGACGTTGAAGTTCAGACCGAGCGCCTGGTGATTCTTGAAATCGTAGGGCAGCAGGAAGTTTTCACCCGGTTCCAGAATGTAGGGCGTGATGAAGAATAGCACGTCCATGATCCGTTCGCGATCTTCCTGGCTCTTGAACAGCCAGCCCAGGCCCGGGATCGCGCCCAGGATCGGCACGCGTTCTTCGATGTGGGTCAGGTGCTGGGTCTTCAGCCCGCCGATGACGAACGTCTCGCCCTCGCTCAGCGTCACGTTGGTCGACGTCTGCGATTTGTTGAACACCGGCCGCTGCACGTTCTGCTGCGTGATGAACGAACTGACCGATGAGACTTCCAGATTTTCGATCTCAAGCTGGACGATCCCCGGCCGCAGTTCCTTGATCAGCGGAATCACGGCCATCCGCACGCCGACCGGCTCGAACGCCACCGCCACCTGGCTGTGCTCGTTGATGTCGAGGTAGGGGACTTCGTCGGCGACCTCGATCGTCGCGCGCGTGTTGTTCAGCGCCACGACGATCGGCCGCGTTCGGATCGAGGCGTCGCCCGATTGCAGCAGCGTGCGAAGCTGTGCCGAGACGGCCCCCGTCCCGACGTTCATCCCGGCCAGCGTGATGCCCAGGCCCGGCATCCGCTGCTGCTCGAAGCCGATGTCGGTCACGCCGTCGATCTGGCGCAGCAGCACCGGGACGCGCACCGGATTGAGCGGCCGGCCGAGGCGAACATCCCCCCCTTCCAGCACGCCGGGCCCGCCCGGCACCGGCACCCCCGCGTCGTTGCGGGTCACCTGCGTAAATCCATAGCGGATGCCCAGGTCGCGCGTCCGCTCCTCATTGATTTCAATCACCAACGCCTCGATCGCCACGCTGCGATCGATCAATTCATCGATCAATTCGGGATTACGATCGGAAAAATACGCGCCCATCGAGTACAGATCGGTGTCCATAAGTGACTCGATGAAGGGGTCGCTGGAAATAGCGACTTCCGTTTCCTGCTCTTCAGTCACGAAGACATCCTATGGGGCC
>MVZB01000240.1 GCA_002068205.1 candidate division BRC1 bacterium ADurb.BinA292 | reverse complement strand
CGGGCCGAACTGGCGCGCCTGATCGAAGCGGCGCTTCCGTGGACCTCGCCGGCGGGCGAGGCCGATGACGTCGCGGCGAGCGGCGTGGAAGATCGGGCTGAGGTCGTCATCGGCACGGACGAGGCGCGCGTCAACGACGAGGTGGTGGAAGCGCTGGCACGTGATCCCGACCTGTTTCGGCGCGGCGGGTCTCTGGTGCGGATTCAGCCGGCAGACGAGACGGACGGCACCCCGACCATTGCCGAAGTATCGGCGGCCCTGCTGCGCGACATCATCACGCGACACGTCCGGTTTGTCGTGATGCGCAAGGCGACCCCGACGAACCTGGGGGCCGGCGAGATCGTGCAGGCAGATGGGCAGAACCTGGTGAAGGTTGCGACGCACCCGCCGACGTGGAGCGTGTCAGGCGTTCACCAGCGAGGGCAGTGGCCGAACATTCGTCATCTTGCAGGCATCGCACCCTGCCCCTGCATCACCGAAAGCGGGCAGATCGTCGGCGCCGCCGGCTACGATCCTGCGACAGGCTTGTATCTGACGGATGCGCCGCGGCTGACGGTTCCTTCGAACCCGACCGCCGATGACGTGCGGAGCGCGCGCGTCCTACTGGACGACCTGTTCGCCGATTTTCCCTTCGAACTGGCATGCCACAGGTCGGCCGCATTGGCGCCGCTGCTGACGATGCTGGCGCGGCCGGCAATCCGCGGGCCCGCGCCGTTGTTCCCCGTCGATGCGCCGACGCAGGGGACGGGAAAAAGCCTGCTGGTGCACACGGTTTTCGCCGTTCTGACGGGGACGCATGCGCCGCTGCAGCCTTGGCCGGGGTCGGAAGAAGAGACGCAGAAGGTGGTCACCAGCATCGTCCGCGCGGGCCGGCCGGCTGTGGTTTTCGACAACGCACAGCGCCCGGTCGGCGGCGCATCGCTTGCGCTGGTGCTGACCGCGACGACTTACCAGGACCGTATTCTCGGTCAATCGGAACTCACACCCGCCCTACCCGTCCGCACGGTCTTTTTCGTGACGGGGAACGGGCTGCGCTTCGACCGCGATTGCGAGCGGCGCGTGATCCCCGTGCGGCTTGTGCCAATGCTCGAGCGTCCCGAGGAACGAACTGGCTTCCGCCACCCGCGGCTGCTGGCCTATGCAGCGGACCATCGCCCTGCCCTGTTGTCGGCCGGGCTGACGATCCTGCGCGGCTGGTGGGCCGCTGGCTGCCCCGACCAACATCTTCCGGCATTCGGCTCCTACGAAGTCTGGTCGGGCATCGTCCGGAATGCCCTGGTCTGGGCCGGCTGGCCGGACCCGTTCGAAGCCAAAGTCATGCTGCAGGCCGGCAATGACAGCGAGGTGGAGCCTATCCGGGCAGTTCTGGCGCTGCTGCGCGAAATCGATCCGTCCGGCTATGGCGTGACCGCGGCTGAGATTCTGGAAGCGGCCGCGCGGGACGACGCCGGCGAGGCCGCTCAATCCATTCTCGCCCTGGGGCGGCGTCGTGGTGACAAGCCGTCGGCGCTCACTCTGGGCCAGCGGCTCGGACGCCATCGGGACCGCATTATCGGCGGATACCGGCTTCGGCGGCTGGAAAAATCCATGCGGGGCGTTCTTTGGACCGCCGAAAGCGCTCCGCCGGCACCAGTCCATGATGTTCATGACGTTCATGACGTTGTTTCGGCATCACCGCGTACGGAAAAGGCAAATCAAAATCTCTCTACGGGGAATGAACGTCATGCACGTCATAACGTCATGAATGGGGGCACTGAACTAGACCGCGAGCTGGCTGAAGCAATGTCCAGCGCCCCCTGGTTCGCGGCCTGGTCGGCGTCCGAGCGGGCCGCCTGGGCAAGGTCGGTGTTGGCCGCATGCAACGGCTCGCTGAGGACCGAGCAGCGGGAATTTTTGGAGGATCTGGCCGACCGATGACCGTGGCGCCGCACCCCACACCCGACCCGTCGCCGGCCGAACTTGTGGGCCAGACAATCGACCGGCTGGAGCAGGTCATCGGGGAATTGCTGGCCGGCGGCGCGGGCGTGGCCGAGGTCAACGTTGCGTTCCTCGCGGCGCTGCGGCGGGTGGCCGAGCGGGGGGAGGGCGATGGTCATGCGGTTCGATGACGGCGCACGGCGGCGACTGGAGGTCGGCATCGCGGCGCTGCTCGCCGGCGAGGGCGACGAGGAATGGCGGGGACGCGTCCTGATGGACGCCGAGAGCCGGGCCGCCTGGGCGCGCGAGACGCTCGACCGCGTCCGGCGCAACGGATCGTACTTGCCCAAACCGGCGTTCCGCGCCCTGAAATCGTGGGCCGCCGGCGGGGGCGGGGGCCGACGGGGGGGGGCGGGGTCAAATCTCTGAGGGATGAAGCGCAGTGACCGCACCCGGCCCCGCGCGCGGAAAATAGTCCGGAAATTTCTGTTTTGATCCGAAGAAAGGAAAGCACTGTGGCGCGAAGATCCATTCCTAAGGCTCCCGAAGGACTCTCTCCGGCGGCCCGCAAGACATGGGCGACGGTGAACAGAACATTCATTCTTGAGCCGCACCAACTGGAATTGCTTGCCGTGGCGCTCCGGGCGCGCGACCTGGCCGACGCCTGTCAAGCCCAGATCGACCAAGAGGGGCTGACCATCGCTGGAGCCAAGGGATGCGTTGCGCATCCGCTGCTTGCGGTCATGCGGGACGCGAGAAATTCCTTCTCGCAAAACTGGCGGCGGTTGGATCTGCATCTAGGAGGTGATTCATGACGGAGAAGCGCTCAATTCGCCATCCGCGGCGGGTGGCGCCCGTGCCGACGCGGCCGCTATCGCCCGGCGAACTGTGGTTCATCGAATTCGCGCCGTCCGACGCTGATCGGGACGTCTGGACGGCGAACCGGCGGCAAATTCTTGATGACTGGCTCTCATCGCCCGAGCGGCACTTCACAAGGCCGGCGTGCTGGTGGAAGTGGGAGTCCAGCCGGCTGCCCGAACCGATCCCGCCGGCGGCGCCGGGGCCGGGCGACGGCTTCAAGTCGCCGACGTGGTCGGATCAACGCCGATATTTTGCAGAGCACCTCGAACTGTTGACCGAAATCGAGAGGGGGCATGCCCGTTGAAAATCCGAATCGATAACGCACCCTTGCTACTGGCGACAGATTACGAGCGGCGCCTGCTGCGCGTCCTGATTCGCGAGGCGGAGAACGGCGAAAATGGGCCGGGAGCATTCACGGCGCTCCGCCGACTGGTCGATTTCAGCACGGCCGGCGAATTGGCGCACGTTCAACTTGACCTACCCAGTTACGAAAACCAGCGTGACACGTACGTCAAACTCGACCGCTACGCGCGGATGTTGAGCGATGAGCGGCCGGCGCTTCAGACCTGGCTGCAATCGGTGCTTCAGACAATCGAGATGCTCGCCGAATTCCAGGGGAACGGGCCGGCGCTGCGGCGTTTCATGGAAATCTATTCGGGGCTTGAGCGCGGCAGGTATAACGACCTGCTTTCACCCGCGGCGCTGGAGGCGGAATCGTGATGGAACGCGCACAAGCGCAACAAGACGTTGACGAGGAGCTTGGCGTTTATATTTGCGCGCGACTCCCCGCGTTGCTCCATACGCGGCTTTCGCTCCTGAAACTACGTGGGCCGCGCGGCACAACGCTTGAGCGGCTGGCCGTGGAAGCCATCAGCGAATATGTTGAAAAGAACCTAGGCGATACGAATTTCATGAAAAAATGAAGTTTGGATCCAATCGCGAACCCGTTGGTATCGTCGAATCAGGAAAGAGTAGGAGGAATCCTCGATGAAATACTCCGAACGCGAATCACTCGCTCTCTACGAGAACCTGTTTCAAAGTCTCGAGTCGCACTTGGCGGCGATGGTGAACTTAAGCGCGGAAAGTATCAGCAGCCTGTTCGATCTGATGCGGCCGAATTTCGAGGGCATCTTTCTTCAGTTTGATCTCGACCATCCGGGCATGCTCAAGAAACTGGGCATCGACACCGGGCGACTGGATCGGGCAATGCAGGCCCTGGGTGCCGCGAAAGACTCGGCGGCGAAGCAGAAAATCATTCCTGAACTTTTGGAGGTCACGAGGCAGATGCGTACCAGCTTCAAGTCACAAGAGGATGACGGTCCGGTCGTGGACCGGGGCAATCTGGCAGGCTCACATTCTTTCGGCGGCGTCCGCGACCGGTTCGAGGACGACCCGAAGCGCGGGTTCGGGAGCGGGCGCGAATTCTTCCAGGCCGTGATGCGGGCCTACACTGGCGGCGTGATCGGCGACAACCTGCGCAGCCTGGCCGCGGGTTCCGATGAGCACGGCAACTATTCCGATCCCAATGGCGGCTTCCTCGTGCCGACTGCGTTCCTGCCGGACCTGAAGACGACCGAATTCGATGATGTCATCGGCGGCCGGACTCAGGCAGTCAACATGCCCTCGCCCGAGGTTCACATCCCCGCGCGCGTGGACAAGGACCATAGCACGAGCGTGTCGGGCGGGCTGCGCGTCTATCGTCGGGCTGAAACTCAGGCAATCTCCCCCAGCCGGATGCAGACCGAACTTATCGTCTTGCGGGCCACTTCCCTAATGGGTTTGTCGTTTGCGAGCGAGGAAATTCTTCAGGACTCGGCCTTCGGACTGGCGCAACTCCTGGAGCGCGGTTTCCGCTCCGAATTCGGCAGCCGGCTTCAGCACGAGCGCATCAGCGGGACGGGCGTCGGCGAATTCCTGGGCATCCTGAATTCGGGCGCGAAAATCGCCGTCGATCCCGACAACGGGCAGCCGGCGGACAGCATCACCTACACGAACCTGGTCAACATGCGGTTGCGCTGCTACGGCTACGGCAACGCGATCTGGCTCTACAACCAGGATTGTTTGGCGCGGCTCATGACGATGGTGAACCCCGCGGGCCAGTTCATTTGGCAGAATTCGGCGCGCGACGGGGAGCCGGATCGTCTGCTGGGCCGTCCTGCTTTCGCGTGTGAGGATTGCAACGTCCTGGGCGACGAGGGGGACCTGATTCTTGCCAACTGGGCCGAATACCTGGAAGGCACCTATCAGCCGGTTGAGGGCGCCGAGTCGATGCACGTGCGGTTCGAGAATCACGAGCGCGCGTTCAAGTTCTTCATGCGGGATGCGGGCTCCCCGTGGTGGCGCTCTGTGATGACGCCGAAGAACGGCTCGACCCGCTCGTCGTTCCACTCC
>MVZB01000239.1 GCA_002068205.1 candidate division BRC1 bacterium ADurb.BinA292 | reverse complement strand
GGGGGGGGCCGGGGGGGGTTCGTCAAGGGGAGCGGGGATCGTTGTGAACCGTGGGTTCATGAGCAACTCGCGGCGCGGTCGGGTGGTTCGGTCGCTTGTTGAGCACACTTGATAAAACCACGCGGGCTGGGTCATCGTAACACGCATGGGTGGGCACGAACAACCGCTGCCGCGCCATTTCCGCCGAAGGTCGAGCGCCGTGGCGCGCTGGGCGCTGTTTTTCGCGCTCGTCGCCTGTGTGCTCTCCGCGAGCAATCTGCTGCTGATCTGGCGCGACGGGGAACTCGTACGCAACGCGCGGCTGCTGACCGAGGAGATCGGGCGCCAGTTGGACAAGCGGCGCGAAGCGAGGCAGAGCGAGACGCCCGCCGCGCCGACCGGCGAGCGGCCGGCGGACGAGCGGTCGGCCGATACGGGCGGCGCCGATCAGCCGGCGGCGGACCCGCTCCACGAAGCGCTGGACAACCTGAGCTGGCGGCTGGAACGGATCGGCGCGATGATCCGCGACAAGGATGCGCGGGCGCGATTGCACCTTGATGTCCTGCGCGACGATCTGGAATCATGGCGGGAGACCACGACGGCCCAAGGGGGGGAATGGATCGACCGGGCGCTGACGGCGGTCCAATCGGCGCGCCGTGATTTCGAGCAACAGGCGCCCCAGGCGGCGGACCATCTGCTGACGCTCGCCGGCCAGATACGCGAACGGATGCCCGCGGTGGGCCGTTTGAGCCCGACCAGGGAACCGACGGCGCCGGCAAGCGAAGCGGGCGCCGAACCCTGAAACGACGCCCCAACGGTCCCGTTGCCCGCCCGACGCCGATTCCCGACGAAGGTTGCGCCGCCATGGCCGAAACAAGTTTCTACCGCATCGGTGTGCTGTCCGATACGCACGGGTATCTGCACCCGGCGCTGTTCGATCTGTTTGACGGGGTTCAGTTGATCCTGCACGCGGGGGATATCGGCCGGGACGACGTGCTCGTCGAGCTGCGGACGATCGCGCCGGTGCAGGCGGTGGCGGGCAATGTCGACCTGCCCGATCCGCGCGCGCGGCCGTTGATCCGGCAACTGGAGACGCCGGCGGGGCGGATCGCGATGACGCACGGGCATCTGGCCCATGCCTCGGCGCACGATCACGCCAGCCTGCTGGGGCAGTTCGCCGGGTTCCAGCCCGGCATCATTATCTTCGGCCACTCGCATCTGCCGCTGATTGAGGAACTGGACGGCGTCAAGCTGTTCAACCCGGGGGCGGCGGGCCGCGCGGGCCTGACCCAGCACGGGGCGACGGTCGGGATGATCTCAGTCGAGGAAGGCAGCGGGCAAGTCAGACTGGAACACCTGAAGCTGAGCGCCTGAGCCGCCGAGCGGGACGCGGGCGACGGCGGCGGCGGGTTGGCCGGGATTGCAAAGCGCGCGCCCAGTTGCTACAACACAGCGGATCAGGCCACGCCGCACGGGCGGCGGGGGCCGCTCGGACTGCCACGGCTCCGCCCGGGCGGAGCAAGACAGGTTGCCCCATGTGCCGACCGCGCTTTGCGCGCCGCCTGACGGCGCTGCTGCTGATGACCGGCCTGCTGGCCCCGCGGGGGTCGGCCCAGGACTTCGACCCGCCGCTGGGGCATGCCGCCGAGATGATCGACGGGGGGACGGTCGCGCGCGTTGAGATCCCGACGCAGGCGGCGGAACTGCAGACTTACCCAATGCCGACCGAATACCCGCGCCAGTTGCTGCAGGAGGTGCCGGGGCGGCCGTTCCGGCCGGTGGACCCGCCGCCGCAGGCGTTCGCGTGGTGGAAGGTGCCGTTCTATGTGGCGCTGGGGCTGCCGCGCGATCTGGTGGACGGATTCGTCGGCGGGCTCGCCAAAGTGCCGATCATCAGCCCGGTGTTCGTCTTCCCGGCGTATGAGCTGGTGCCGACGCAGATTGTTTTTCGCGACCCGCGCGACTGGCACCGCTGGCCGGCGGGTCCCAACCGGCACGATCACGGATACTACAAGGGCAATTCGTGGGGCTGGTTTCCTTCGGCCCACATGTGGAAATTCCACTACACGAGCGAGCGGAAGCTGGAGCGCAACCGCGCTTACAACGAGCGGCTGCAGGCCGAGCTGCGGGACCGCAACCGTGAGATCGAAACGCACAACCAACTGATCGAGAACCGCAAGCGCGAGGCGCGCCGGGAAGCGCTGCGCGCGATCGAAGCGGGCGACGGGCGCGAAGCCGCCCTGCGGATGATCCCCTACTATCAGGCCTATCCGCTGGATGAGGGGGCCTTCGCGCTGTTCGCGACGGCGCTGGCGATCTACGCGCCAGAGGGACCCGAGTGGGTGAAACCGCTGCTGTGGTATGAACTGAATGCGGCGCAGCCGCTGCCGCTGACGCAGGCCGAGACGCAACTGGCGCTGGCGCGCGAGCAGCATCCCGAGCGCGCGTCGCTGGCGGAGGCGCTGATCTACGTGAGGTTGCTGCTGGGTGAACCGCGCGACGCGCTGGTCGTGGCGGCGGAGCACCTGACGCGCGAACCGGACGACGCGCGCCGGCGGCGGCTGGTATTGGAAACGGCGCTGAGCGCAGACGACCTGGCCACGGCGCGCCAGGTGTATCAGGCATTGGATTCGTCGACGCTGGAGACGACCGACGCGGCGCTGATCCGCGCACGCATGGATCTGCTGGCCGGAGACTACCGCGGGGCCCAGCAACTGCTGCGGATCATGCACCAGGAGCATCCCGAGGATGCGTATGTGAGCTACTACCTGGGGATTGCGGAGCTGCAGTTGGCGCTGTATGAGCCGGCCTACCCCGAGGGGTTCGAGCAGGCGTTCGATCTGCTGGAGCAGGCGGTGCTGCGCGCGCCGAACGCCGCGCTGCGCGTGCGCGCCGGCCAAACGCTGGCCTATGCGCGCGGGCTGGGCAGCGAGATTGAGGAGGAACCCGAGCTGTTCCAGTTGCCGGGGATGGTGCCCGGCGCGTAACGCGGGCTTGGCGCGCGAGGCGGGCGCGGCGCGTGACCAGGGTCTGGCGCGTGAGGGAGGCCGAGTGCGCGAAGCGGACCGAGAGCCTGAAGCGGGCTCGGCCTGCGGGGTGAACGAGACGCCATGTATTTCCGGGGGGATCTAAGGGAACCGGTTGCCGGCGTCGGTTGCGGCGGGATTGACAACCGGCGCGGCAATCCGGAAGATAAGGGCCGACTGACGGCTGAGCCTCGGACGGGAAAAGAAAGCCCGCGGAGCCCAGCCCCCGCCTCGGACTGGGAGACGTAGCCAAGTGGTCTAAGGCGACGGACTGCAAATCCGTTATCCGTGGGTTCGAATCCCACCGTCTCCTCCACCTGAAAATAAAAGACTTACGGCGAATTTGACACCTGTCCGGGTGTAGGGCGTTTTCCCAAAAAATAGGCACAAAATCGGGGAAAATAGGCGAAAACCAGGCGAAAAGGACCTACACCCAAACGCCCTCTCCCTCTGCATTTTGTCCAATCTCTGCGCACCTATCTGACACGACACGCTCGACGATCCCATCTATTTTGGAGTTATATTACTCCGGAGGAAGGGGGTCGTGAAAATGAAACTGAATCGTCATTGGTCGCTTGCAGGCGGCATGCTGCTGGTGGCGGCGATGCTGCTCTGGGCTGCATGGCGCGAACCGGCGGTGCGGCAAGAGGCGTTCGCGCTGACCCATGCCAGCCCGCTGGCTTCGAACGCGACAGACTATTATATGCTCGCGGTCTATGCCGACGCGGAATCTACGATGCCGCTCTACTGCGTGTCGGTCGATCGGCTGACGACGCATCCGGACGGAAGCGTGACCGCGGCGATCAACTACCGCGAGGTCACGCTGGCCCGCGGGCAGGCGGAATTCATTGCTTACCCCGCCGGCCAGATGCCGACCACCCGCAGCAGGCGTTCCACGACCGACACGCGGTGCGCGCCCAGGTTGTCCATCACGATGATCGCGCCAGCGGGCAGGGCCGGCACGAGCAGCTGTTCCACATAGGCCGCGAACGCCGCCGCGTCGATGGGGCCATCGAGCACCCTCGGCGGCAGCGTCGCCTCGCAGCTGATCGCAGCCACCAGCGTGGTCGTCTCTCAGTGGCCGTGGGGCGCGTGATCGACCAGGCGTTGCGTCCGCGTGAATCCCAGGCCGCCTGAGCGCATTGTGCACGGCAGCCAGAGGGCTTGACTTTAGGCCAGATCGCCCGGCGTATGCGCGTGCGGCGCGGCACGGTGCAGAATGTTCTGGAGCGCTATCGGGACGCCGGGATCGCCGGTATGCAGAATCCAGAAGATACCGTTCAAGACCTTATGGTGGGAAGCATAGGGTTTGCCCTTGCGCCCCGACCATTCAGGCGGCAATAACGGCCGCAAGAGCGCGAATCCCTCCTCGCTCAGATCGTGACGAGCCATCGGTCCGCACTTGTCCTGCGGGAACTGGAAAGAGCTGCTACATCAGCAATCTCAATACCATATTAGTCCAGAGCATAAGGCCTATCGATTTGTCGGACAGGGCCTCAAGCCGTAGGCGTTTGAACTGCCCGGCCGGCTTCGCGAATTCCGTATTCGGGACAGGCGTTCCACCGTCACATCGATGCCCCTGACCGCACGCACCGGAGAGGTAACCAAGCAGAATGGTTCCGAGCGTTGCGCAGAAGAACCGCACGAGGTCGGTAAGGACGACGCCCCCACCGGCCCGAGAGGGCGCAAATGACTAGCGCCACCACGAGGACAAAGATCGTCCGCCACAGCAGGTGCTCCGGCGGGAGGCCCATCGTTTCGCGCGAAATCGTCCCATCGTCTTGGTCACCTAGGAAATGATCAGCGGCCAGCACATCAGCGAACCAGAAAACCCGGCCCAGCCGCGGACCCAGAGGGCGGCGCGGCCGGAAATGCGCAATTCGAGGATCTCGAAGTCGTTCGTTCAGCATGCCGACGCGGCTCCAGAGGCGGGCGAATTGCACGGTGGCCAGCATGGCACCGATGGCGGGCGCCTGCCAGATCCAGGATGCCGGACTGGCGGTTGGAGCGTCTGGATCAAAACGGACTCGCGAAAAAGGCCGGATCATGAAAAGGCTTTAATATAGCGATATATACACGAGTCCAGGGCGGAATCGGCTGGTGCATGGGAAGCGCGATGTTGCGCCCGATACTGGACCTAGGCAATCAGATGAAAGGATTTCCCGCCGCGCACAGAGGCGGGGG
>MVZB01000238.1 GCA_002068205.1 candidate division BRC1 bacterium ADurb.BinA292 | reverse complement strand
AGCTGGAGCAGTATCTGCGCGAGCGCCGGTTTTCGCCGCGGGCCATTGCGGGGGCGCTCCAGGCGCTGGCCGAATCCGAAACGATCGACGACGAGCAGGTCGCCGGGCGTCACATCCGGCGCCGCCGACGCGGGCGGGATCTGGGCCCGCGGCGGCTGGAGGCCGAGCTCGTGGCGCGCGGGATTGAGCCGCGCCAGGCCGAGTCGCTCGTCGACAAGACCTTCAGCGAAGTTGACGTGCGCCGGGAGTGCCGCGAGCTGGCGGCCCGCGCCGCGGCGCGCTACCAGCCGCTGACCGAGCCAAAGCAGCGGCGCAGGCTGGCGGCCTGGCTGCTGCGGCGCGGTTACGGCCAGGAGGACGTCGAGTCGGCGCTGGAATGGCTGCGAACCGAGATTCAGGAAACCGGGCGCGAACCGACTCCGGACTGACACATTCGTGTTTTTGTGTGGATCAGACTGATACACCCCGATTGTTCGGAAGCCTGACTCTCCGCCCCGGCGGAAAACTTCTCCATTATTCCATAAGATAAATAATATCAGATATCTATATGCGATCGCGTGCGCCCGGTTATCTCCCGCGGCGCACGCCGCCGGCATGGCATGCCGCTTGCATTTTGAGGGGGTCGGCGGTCAGGGCCGGCACCGGCCCCCCGCTCCAGAAAACGAAGGATGACCAACATGAGAATCCACGCCATGTGTCGCAACGCACGATCAGGAAAGGGGGCGACGATCATGACGCTGAACTACTGGGACCCGATGCGTGAATTCGCCAATTTGCGCCGGGAATTGGATCGATTCTTCGAGCGAACCGACAACTACTGGACCTTCCCGTTCACGCGGTTCTCGTTCCTGCCCGGGCGCGCCGCGCGCGCCTATCCGCTGCTGAACATCAGCGAGGACGCGGATAACGTCTACATCGAGGCGCTGGCGCCGGGCGTCGATCCGCAGTCGCTCAAGGTGGAGGTGATTCGCGATCAGCTCAGCATCAGCGGCGAGAAGCCGGCCGCGGTGCCCGACGGCAAGGCCGAGGGCTATCACCGCAACGAGCGGGCCGCCGGGCGCTTCGTCCGCACCTTCACGCTGCCGGCGGAGGTGGAACAGGACAAGGTGGATGCGGAGTATCGCGATGGCCTGTTGACGATCACGCTGCCCAAGGCCGAGGCGGCCAAACCGCGGCAGATCACCGTCAACATGAAGTAAGCGAGCAATTTTCCTGAATGAGGGCCTTCCCGCCGGGCGGGAAGGCCTCCCGGAGGTGAAATCCCATGGCTGAGACCACAATTGCGACCACCAACACGGAGCTGGAAGCCCGACCGACCGAGACGCGCGAACCATCGCGGTATCAGATCCCGCCGGTCGACATTTACGAGCACGACCACGGCCTGACGGTTTTCGCCGACATGCCGGGCGTCAGCTCGGACCGCGTTGAGGTCAATGTCGACAACGACGTGCTGACGATCCGCGGACGCGTCCAGCGCGAGACGAAGGGGGATGCCGTCTCGACCGAATTCGCCATCCTGGACTACTTCCGTCAGTTCAAGCTCAACCAGGAGGTGGATCAGGAGAAGATCACGGCGAAACTGAATCACGGCGTGCTGACGATCGACCTGCCGAAGGTCGAGGCCGCCAGGCCGCGCCAGATTCCGGTCAGCGTCGGCTGAGAGCTTGCGGAACGTTGAACCAGACGGGGCGCTTCCGATGGGAGGCGCCCCGACGCTTTGAGAGGCAAGGGATAAAGGACATAAGGGACATGAGCGACATGAGGGGACGTTTCTCGCTCCTGCTCTGTCGTCGGCGTCCCTGCTGTTTCTTACGTCGCTTGTCTCCCTTCTTCACAGCTCCTCCATGATCAATCGGGGTGGGCGTTTGCGGGGTTCGGAGATTGTCACGGCCGCCGTCAGCATGCGGCGCGCCGTCTCCCAATCGCGCTGCTTGCGGTAGTGGACGCGGAAGAGGGGTTCGCCGCGTTCAGCGCGGTCGCCCAGCCGGCGCTCCACGTCAATCCCCACGCCGTAATCGATCCGGTCTTCCTTCGTGCGGCGGCCGCCGCCCAGCGCCGCCAGCGCCAGACCGATCTGGCGGGTGTCGATGCGGGTGAGCCAACCCGTCGCCGGCGCGGGGACAACCGCCTCGCGGCGCGCCCAGGGGAGTCGCCGCGCGTCATCAACGACGCGCGGATCGCCCTGCTGCCATTCGATCATCCGGCGGAAACGGTCGAGCGCCGCGCCGGATGCGACGGCCGCGTCGAGCCGTTCGCGGGCGGCCGCCGCGTCGCGCGCCAGACCGGCCAGCGTCAGCATCCGCGCCGTCAACGCCCAGGTCACTTCCTTCAGGTCGGGCGGTCCGCCGCCGCGCAGCAGCTCGATCGCCTCGCACACCTCGTTGGAATGCCCCACCGCGCGGCCGAGCGGCTGGTTCATGTCGGTCAGCAGGGCGGCGACGCGGCGGTTCATTTTCCGGCCGATCTCGATCATCGTCCGCCCGAGCAGGCGCGCCTCGCGTGTCGTCTTCATGAACGCGCCGCTGCCCACCTTGATATCGAGCACCAGCACGTCGGCGCCTTCCGCCAGTTTCTTGCTCATGATCGACGCGGCGATCAGCGGGATCGATTCGACGGTCGCCGTCACATCGCGCAGCGCGTAGAGCCGCTTGTCGGCCGGCACGAAGCGGTCGGTCTGGCCCATCATCGCCACGCCGAGCCGGGCCAGTTGCCGGCGCATCTGTGCGCGCGTCAGGTTGACCTTGAAGCCGGGGATCGCCTCCAGCTTATCCAGCGTGCCGCCGGTGTGGCCCAGCCCCCGGCCCGAAACCATCGGCACAATCAGCCCGCAGGCGGCCGCCAGCGGCGCCAGCGCCAGTGAGACCTTGTCGCCGACGCCGCCGGTGGAGTGTTTGTCGGCCTTGACCCCTTCGATGCCGGACCAGTCGAAGATCTCGCCCGAGCGGAGCATGGCGTCGGTCAGCGCCGCCAGTTCGTCGCCGTCGAGGCCGCGGAAAAAGACGGCCATCAGCCAGGCCGCGAGCTGATAATCCGGGATGCGGTCGCGGACATACTCGCCGATGAGCCAGCGGATCGCCTCGGCGTCGAGTCGCTCGCCCTGGCGTTTGGCGTGGATCAGGTCGACCGCGCGCATCGGTCGCTCAATCGGTCAGGATGGGATTTTCACTGGGTAGAGGATCGGGTGCGGCGGGCACCGGCATGGCGCCGACCGGTTCCGCGTCGGGAACGACGACCTCCGGCTCCGTGTCCGTGGGGGGCTCGATCACGATCATCGCCGGTTCACCGGCGTCGTCGGCGGCGGGCACGGCGGGCGGCGCCGCGTCGGCCGGGGGCGCCTGCTCGATCGGAATCTGCGCGATCACCTCATCGAGCCGCGGCGGCACCGGCAGCGCATCGACGACCCAGCCGCCGCGCGGATTGAGCTCCGCGAAATCGGCCGGCTCCACGTCGGCGGCGCGCACCGCCACCCCGCGCATGAAGAACAGTTCGTATTCGCCCTGCTTCCACGCCGTGAACGGCACCGCCTCGTCGGCGATGAAGCCCTTGATCACCTTGGCCAGGATGCGGACATCCTGGACGGCATTGGCGCCCAGCTTGCGCGCCTTCGCCTGGAGCTGCTCGATCTGGCGGCGCTTGATTTCGTCGTCGACGAACGCGTAGGCATCGCTTTCGATGATCGCGATCTCATCCAGCTCGCGGTCCAGTTCGCCGATGTAGACGCCGATTTCGGTGTCGGGGTGCTCGGGCGGGTAGCGTTCGTCGCTCAAGCGTTTCATGCGCGGGCCGGCGCAGCCGGCGAGGATCAGGGCCGCCGCCAGGCAGCAGCAGGCGGGCAGCAGGCGCGGGAACGTCATCGGCGGAGGCAGCATGCGGAGGCACACTCGCAGTTGGGGGGATCGGAACGGTTCCGGCCCTGCGGAACCCGTCACATCATGGGCAAGAGCGCCGGGAAGGTCAATTGCGGAGGTCGCCGGGGCGGCCCTTCATCCGCCGCCGAACGATTCCTCGGTCAGGATCGCCACGACCTGCTCGGCCAGCGCGGCGGCGATGAGCGCATTGCCCTTGTCGCCGACGTGCAGGCCATCCAGAAAGATTGGATCATCGCGCTGGGCGAACACGCGGCGCAGGTCGGCGATATGGAACGGCGGGGGCGCGGCGGTCTGGGCCTCCGCCTGCAGCGCCTGCAGCATCGCGTCGGCGGCCTGGTCGATGTAATCCATCTTGCCGGGGTCCTCATGGCGGGCCAGCCAGCTTGTTTCGCCCGGCGTCAGCGGCTTGTATTGCGCGGCCAGATAGGGCTGGATGGCGACGAGGAACGGGACGCCGGCGCGGCGCAGGGCGTCGCCCGCCAGAGACATGTTCCAGGCGAAGCGGCGCGCAACCAGGCCGGGGTCAACCGGGTCGCCCCACATCGCGGGCGGGGCATGAGCATAGGGCTCGGCCCCGGCGATGCGCATCCCGCCGCGGATCAATTCGAAATACATGATCTCCTCGTTGGCGCGGAAACTGAGGATGTCCATGCCCTCGAAGCCCCAGTGGGCGTCGTTGACGCCCGTCAGGCTGATGACCAGGTCCGGTTCCCAGCGGCTGATGTCGTTCTCGATGCGGATCCGTTCGTGCGTGCTGGACCAGGCCGGCACGGCGGCATTGAACACTTCGACGCGCCAGCCGGCGAGCGCGGGGCGTTGGGCGAGCGCGGTTTCCAGGCAGCCGGCGATCGTCGATTCGAGCGCGGGCGCGCCGACGCTGTAGGCCAGCGAACCGCCGGTCAAGAAGACGCGAAAGACGCCGGGCGGCTTGGGCAGGACGAGCGGTCGCCGGCTGCGCAACTGGTGCGCGTTGATCGCCCCTTCGGTCTGGTCGCCGGGCTCGGGGGCATAACCGATGAACGGCATCGGCCGGCAGCGCAAGTTCCAGGAAATGCGCTCCAGATCGACCGCCGACGGCTCGCGGTAGCATTGGCGGACGTGGTCGGCCCAGGCGGCGTAATCCTCCGGCGCGATCGCCGCGCGACCGACGCCGGCCAGCGTCTGATCGGCCAGGCGGGTCTGCATCACGTAGCGCAAGTATCGCCGTTCGCGCAACAGCGGCAGCGCCCAGATGGCCAGCGCGACGGCGACGACCAGCACCGGCAGGAACACGGCCCAGGTGATGAAGAGGAGGCGGCGGTCGCGCGAGAGCGGCGGGCGGGA
>MVZB01000237.1 GCA_002068205.1 candidate division BRC1 bacterium ADurb.BinA292 | reverse complement strand
CTCGTCGAGCGACGGAAAGACCAGCGCCAGCGCCCCCGCCATCAGGCTCTCCAGCCGCTCGGCGTCGATGAACGGCTCGAGCACGACGTGCTGGCGCATGTGCGCCGGGATCTGGCGCGCCCGCCGGTCGCGATCCTCCGCGCTCAACCCGCACCACACCAGCGGGGGCGCGTCGGGCCGGCGCTGATAATACAGGCTCAGCGCCGAGATCAGGAAATCGATGTTCTTGTGCGGCTGATCGATGCCGGTCGTCAGCAGCCAGCGGCGGCGCGCCGGCGCGCCGGTCAGCGTCAGCAGGTCCTCCGGCGGCGTCGCCGGCCGCTCCGGCGGACTCTGGCCCGGCCCCAGCGGGATGCAGCTCACCCGCCGGCCGCGCAACCCGGCCACCTCCAGATCGTGACCGGTCTTCTCGCTCGGCACGACGATGTGGGCCCGGCTCCAGCGCAGCCGCGTCAGGAAAAAGTCCTGGTAGCGCCGCTTGGGCAGCGACCCGTAGCGCAGGTGGAACAGGTCGTAGAACGTGACCAGCTTGTGGCGCGCGCGGGTCAGCGGCAGGTTGTAATGCGGGTAGTGCAGCAGGTCGACCCCTGGCAGCGCGGGATAGCGGAAGAAGCTCGCCGCGCTGTAGACCGGCGGCTCGAAGTGGATCCAGCGGCGGATCTCCAGCCCCGGCGCGATCCGGTCGCGCAACCCCTCCGGCCCGATCAGCGTCAGCACCAGCGGCAGCCGCAGCCGCGCGTAGGCCGCCAGCAGCTCGCGCACATACGTGCCGATGCCGCTCATCGACCAGAACCGGACGTCCAGGGCGACGTGGAGCCGCGGGTCCGCGGGTGGAGCGGCCGACGGCGTTTGCGTGAAACGTCGAAGCAGAGCGGTCATGGCTGACAGGCGCCGGGGCAGCGGGAGATCAGGGAACCGGAACGCCGGCGGCTCCATCCTAACGCCGACCGCCCGCCGAATGCGACCCTTCTTACGCGGTAGATGAAGCTGGCTCTAAACCGCCGACGCGGCCTCGCTGCTTGGGGGGATTTGCCTGCGGCGCGGCAGAGGCCGCGAAGCGGTCGTCGGCGCGGCTTTCGGTCCCCTTCCGACTATCGGTCGATGTCGAGTTGGCGGGACAAGGCAATTGAGCTGCTCGAACCGTCTGTGTTCGACGGCGACCCGCTCGGCGCCGGCGCCGATTACGTTCCCGACTTGATCGAATGCTATTTGCAGACCGGCCGGACCGCGCGCGCCGCCGAGGCGATGAACGTTCTGCTGCGACCGGGCGCGGGGACCCGGGCGCGCGTCTGGCGGGCCGTTGAGGCCTATCGGCGGATCGACCCGTTCGCCGCCGACCGGCTTTGGGAACGCATCCGCGACGTGATGGCCGCGCCGGTCGTCCAGCTCCCCCTCCCGCCGGCGCCGGGCGAAGTTGAAACGGCGGCGGCTGACTGAGGCCGGACTGCACAGCCTCGATCACATCTACTCCGAATCTACCTTGTCGCCGGGGACGTCGGGCGCGGGCGGCAGCGGCGCGATGCACGCCGGGTCGTCGTGGCGCGGGCTGTTCATCCGGGCGTCGACCGGATAGGCTTCGAGCGCATCGGCGGGCGGGGGTGTCAGCAGGGGGAGGACGTCGGCGGCGGAGCGCTGCGGGTCGCACCAGCGCGCCGCGGCCTCCGGCGCAACCATCACCGGCATGCGGTGATGAATGGGTTTCATCCAATCATTGCTGTCGGTTGTCAGAATTGCACACGTCATCAACGGCGCGCCGCCCTCGCCGCCCCTCCACACGTCGTAGATTCCCGCCATCAGCAGCGGTCGGCCGTCGGCGCGCCGGATGAAATAAGGTTGCTTGCGGCTCCCCGCGCGTTTCCATTCAAAGAACCCGTTGGCCGGCACCAGGCAGCGCTGGCGCTCGATCGGCCGGCGGAACATCGGTTTCGTCAGCACCGTCTCCGACCGCACGTTGATCGGCGCCATGCGGGTCGGGTCCTTCGCGAAGCTCGGCACCAGCCCCCATTTGAGCAGCGCCATCCGGTGCGGATGCTCCGGCCGTCTCCGGCCGATCGTCACGATCGCGGCCGAGGGGGCGATGTTGTACGACGGAACGAACCCCCTCGCCGGCTCGACTTCCAGATCGGGCAGCGCCTCCCGAATCAGCTCGGCCAGTTCCTCAATCGTCGAGTAGACGGCAAAGCGTCCGCACATCCGGGTTTCCTCCGCGTCCGCGGCGTTGCGGCCAGTCGGCTGGGTGGGAGTTCCCGCTAGCGATCGCGGATGACGGCCGCGGGGCGGACCGTCACCACCCAGCGCAGCATCGGCGTCGCCAGCAGGAGCGTGACGCCCAGGATCAGCGCCGCCCCGGCCAGCAGCCAGCCGGGCTGGGGGCGCAGCAAGTCCTCCGGCAGCCAGCTCAGGTGCTCGGTCCAGCGCGCCATCGTGGCCCCGGCCCAGGCGGCGAGGCCGGCCGTGGCGGCCAGCGCCAGCGCGACGGCGGTCGCCGCGAGCAGAATCACCTCGCCCAGGGCCAGGCCGACGGCCTGCGCGGGGGTCAGGCCCAGCGTGCGCAGGGCGATCAGGTCCGGGCGCCGCGCGTGGAAAATCATCGTGAACAGGAGGTAGAACGTCAGCATGCCGAGGGCGAAGATCGCCAGCGCCAGCGCGATGACGGCCCAGCCGGTCAGGCGCACGCCGAACTTGAGTTGTTCGCCGAGCAGCTCGCCGCCGGCCAGTTGCAGCCCCATCTCGCCGGCACGGGCGAGGATCGCCTGGCGGTCGGCGTCGCGAGCCGTTTGCACGACGACCTGGGCATAGGTTTCCGGGGTGCCGGGGGCGAACTTGTGGTTGTAGGCCCGCGCGATGTCGGCGGGAATCGCCAGGCCGAGCATCCCGGGCTGTTTGGAGAGGCCGACGACCTTCGCCCTGACCTGAACCGGCGTCACGTCCGATGCCAGGCCCAGCCCGAGGACCGATTCGCCCATCACGAACGTGAAATCGCGCCCGACCAGGGCCGAGGGACTCAGCGCCGGCAGACCGCTGGAGCGCGCAAGCCCCAGATTGTAAAGATCCAGAAAGTAACTGGACACGATGACCGGGCAGGGGGCGTCGGGATCGTCGGGCATCCGCCAGGGGGCGTCGGGCGGAAGCGAATCGGCCACCAGCGCGCGCGGCACGCCATGCACAACGGCATCCGATGCCAACTCCTGACCGAGGATGCTGCCGGTGGCGTAGATCGGGAAGCGGAGCGGTTCAACCGACCAGACCTGATTGACGCCCGGCAGAGATTTGAGCTCGGCCACCTTCTCCGGCGTAATCGGGTTATTCTCCAGGGCGATGTAGCCCAGATTGGCGCGGCGCGCCTCCAGGCGGAGCTGCTCTTCCGGAAAAAGCTCGGTCAGATAGTCCCCCAGCCGGAAGCGCAACGCCACGCCCAGGCCGAGCAGGGTCAACATGATGGTGGAGGCCGCCGTCAGGACGACCACGGCCGCCAGCGCCCGCGTGGGGTACTGACGGACGTGCCGCCAGAGCAGATGCAGGAAAAAGATCACGGGCGCGGGACGCGATTACAGCAGATCGTCAATGCTGTCGCTTTCAAGGTCGATATCGTTGTAGATCCACGCCGAGAGGTAGCGTTCGGAGGCCGAGGGCATGACGGCGACGATCAGCTTGCCCGCCATTTCGGGTCGTTTGGCGATCTCGACGGCGGCCCAGGCGGCGGCGCCCGAACTGATGCCGATCGGGATCCCCTCCTTGCGCGTGATCTCGCGATTCATGCGCGCGGCGTCTTCCTCGGTTACGGCGATGATCTCGTCGATCACGCCGCGGTTGAGCACCTCGGGGACGAAGCCCGCGCCGAGGCCCTGCAGACGGTGTGGACCGGGCTCGCCGCCGGCCAGCACCTGCGACGTGACCGGCTCGAGCGCGACGATGTGCACCGACGGCTTCTTCTGCTTGAGCACCTCGCCGACGCCGGTGACGGTGCCCCCCGTGCCGACGCCTGAGACGACGACGTCGACGCGACCGTCGGTGTCCTCCCAGATCTCCTGGGCGGTCGTCCGGCGGTGGATGTCGGGGTTGGCGGGGTTGGCGAACTGCTGGGGGATGAAGCTGTTGGGGATTTTGCGGTGCAGATCCTCGGCAACTTCGATGGCGCCCTTCATGCCCTTCGAGCCCTCGGTCAGCACGAGGCGCGCCCCGAGGATCTTGAGCAGCTTGCGCCGTTCGATGCTCATCGACTCGGGCATCGTCAGGATCAGCGGGTAACCCTTGGCGGCGGCGACGAAGGCCAGCGCGATGCCGGTGTTGCCGCTCGTCGGTTCGATCAGGACGGTCTTGCCCGGCTCGATCTTGCCGGCTTGTTCGGCCGCCTCGATCATCGCAGCGCCGATGCGGTCCTTCACCGAACCGAGCGGATTGAAGAATTCCAGCTTCAGATAGACATCGGCCCGCGCGCCGGCCTCCTCGGCCACGCGGCGCAGCTTGACCAACGGAGTGTGGCCGATCGTATCGACGATGCTTTCGAACAGGCGCGCCATGAATGGGACTCCTTCCAGCCAATGAAGCAAGATCCGAGGGGATCGGGCGGGGACGATCCCGCGGCCGCGGCGACCGACGCCGTGCGACCGCGCGGCGCACGGCCCTTCCGACGCCCTGCCTCCGCATCGGGGCGATGCGCATCCACCGGATGGGAGGACCTGCGGCAGATTCCGATTCATGTTAGACCGAGAAAGGGCTAAACGGAAGGATAAAACAGGCCGGTTCAAGCGTCTGGCGGGCGGCGCGCACCCGCCGCGCGGGCCGCTGGCCGGCCCCGCCAGGGACCCGGGCCTGGGGCCGCGGCCGGGCTTTTTCGTGGACGTCCACGTCGGGATTGCTCACAATAAGAGGTAAGTTGTTCGTGTTTTTGGCTGCACCGTGTTTTTGCAGCCCCGTCCGATCGGGTTTCGTCTCACCTGCCGCATCCCTTCAGGGGGCCTTCCCATGCGCATCCGCCGTCTCATGGTTTCATCCCGCCGATCGACGGCCGCAGCGGTTGCCGGCGCGACGGCGCGGATTGTGTTGCTGTCCGTGGCGCTGGCGGGCATGCGCGCAGCCGTCGCTCAGCCAACCGAACCGATGGACGCCGCGACGGGGCTGCTGCCGCTGCCGGCGGTGCAGTATGAGGACCAGAGCTCGACGCCGGTGGTGATCGACGCGCCGGGCCCCCAGCC